>DATFLS010000667.1:0-6334 GCA_035267465.1 bacterium | reverse complement strand
AGCGTGCCAGTGATCCGGGGTGGCGATGATCAATGCGTCAAGGGACTGATCATCCAGGATTTGCCGGAAGTCTTTCACACCCTTCGGAGTGGACGCCTGAATTTCCTGCACCGCTGCCACTGTTTTATCAACGGCGCGGGAGTCCACATCGCAGATGTAGGTCACTTCCGCATCCTCCAGCCTGGCATAACCGCGCGCCAGGGCGTGACCGCGGCTGTGCGTTCCCATGACCCCCACCTGCAGCCTGTCGTTGCTGCCCTGGATGCGTCCATACCGGGCAGCTGGCAAAGAGACTCCCAGCCCGAGGCCGGCTGCGCCAAAGGACAGGGTGCGTAAAAATTGCCGTCGCGATTGCTGTGTATGTTTCATGGATTTTCCCCGTAACTGTTTTTCATTTGATTCACAGGCGTCCGGTTTTCCTCTTCCGCATCGCCTCCGTTCACGTAGTTTGCTCCATCCCGCAAAAGCGTCGCCTCCCGGACTTCGAGCGCCCGATCAATTCATGTCCGGAATGCTTTGCGGAGCATCTCGATACTCCGGGGTACTGCCGATTCCGCGGCTTCACTTCCCTCGAACTCCAGCGTCACGTAGCCATGGAATCCGGCCTCCTCGAAGATCCGGGCTATGCGTTCATAATCCAGATCCAGCGAGTACCAGACGCCGCCACCGTAATAGGTTTTTGCAGAGATTAATACCGTTTCCGGCGCTATCTGCTCCAGCTGGCCGTACGTGTGTTCGCGAAAGTTCCCGGTATCCGCCAATACGCCCAGCCAGGGAGAATCAACGGCATTGACGATCCGCAACACGCCTTCCGCCGATGAGGTTAATCCCCAGTGATTTTCCAGCGCCATGACAACGCCGTATTTCTCCGCTGCGGGCAAGCACTGCTCAATGGAATCGATGCACCAGCCAAAGGCGTCGTCATCAGTGTATCCGGAAATCGGCGGCTCCTTCCCTTCCAGCTCCATCAGCCGATCAAAAGACCTGACCGTTCCCCATCGGCCCGAGTTCAACCGGATGGCCGGAATACCCATTTCATGCGCCAGTTCCAGACAGCGAATGGTATGATCGATATGTTTCTGCCGTTCTTCGGCATCCGGCGACACAAAATCCTGATGGATGGATAGACAGATCAAATCCACCCCGTTCGTGAATGCGTGGCGTTTCAGTGTCCGAAGGTACGAGGCATCTTCACTTGCCATCTGCCGGTGAAGGACATCTACTCCACTCACCCCGATGCGGGCGGCTTCATCAATCACATACTCAATGGGGATCTTTTTCGGCGTGAAATGCCAGTAGGAATAGGTGGAAATACTGAATCGGACACTTCCCCTCTCCTGGGATTGCCTTGCTTCAGACACCATCCTGCGACGTTTGTGTCCATGGACGGGTGAGAGGAGTCCGATCCCCCATCCGGCTGCTCCCAGGAGACCGGCAGCTTTCAGAAAGCCTCTGCGGGTCAGACTCGGGCTCCTCAGACCATTCTGATCTTGCGCTTCCGTCATGAGACTATCCGCATCTTCTCCGGATCCCATGAGACAATCCGGTTCTGACGATAAGCCGTGTTTGTCAGGAGTGCCGGAGCGGCCGCCCGGAACCCGAACACCGAATCCTCGTAGACCGGTTTCCCCTCTCGCACCGAATCAAAGAAATAGGTGAGGTGATCGAAGCGGTCATCGTAGCCCTCTGGCGCGCGATAAGTTGTGGATTCATCCATGGGCGGATCCACCGGCCGGGAATGGCCGGCCCGCCACTCCCTGGCGAATGCCTGCTGGGTCTGCTCAGACCAGGTCCGCACAGAGTTATAACCACGCAGCACCTCGTCCGCGCCGGGGCCTCTTCTGGGCGACCGGGTCAGTGTGACTGCATCATAGGTAACTTCCAGAGCGCCTTCGTCGCCGATAAACCGGAAACTGGATCCGCCGCCACTGCCGTCTTCGAAATTCGTTTGCAGCGAAAGTGTGAACTCGGGATGGGCTTCCGTTTCCTCATATCCACACATCCCGACCATGATATCCGGGACATCCCGGCCATCCTGCCAGAAGCGTAATCCGCCGGTTGCCATAATCCTGGTCGGGCCGAGCGAATTAAGCACGGTATGAATACCGGTGAACAGGTGCACATACAGGTCGCCCGGGATACCGGTCCCGTAATCCCAGTAGTTTCTCCACCGGAAGAACCGGACGGGATCAAACGGACGGTTCGGGGCGTTTCCGAGAAAACGCTGCCAATCGATGGTCTTTGGCGACGCATCCGGCGGGATCGAATACTGCCAGGCGCCTATCGATGAATTCCGATTATATCGGGCTTCCACCAGATTCAATTTCCCGATGGCGCCAGACTGGTACAATTCTCTGGCCTTCTGATAAAGAATGGAACTCGCATACTGACTGCCGACCTGGAAGACCTGTTTCGTAGATCGCTCCGTCTGGATGACCTGGGAACCTTCCTCTATATCCTGAACCATCGGTTTTTCACAATAGACTGCCTTTCCTGCTTTCATGGCTTCCATGGCAATCCGGGCATGCCAGTGATCGGGCACGCTGATGATCACCGCATCCACATCCGGCCGCTCCAGGATTTCCTCATGCGCCCGGGTCGTCGCCACCTGTTTGCCGAAGACCTCCCGGGTATGGACTAATCGCGAATCGTAACAGTCCGCTGCCGCCACCAGCTCAACGCCCGGAACCTCCAGGGCCGTTTCCGTATCTACAAATCCGATGATGCCCATACCGATGGTCGCCAGCCGGATACGATCGTTCGGTGAAACCTGCTTCGAACGGGCCGGAGGCTGGAGAATCTCCGCACGTGCCCGTTTTGCGGCAGCCGCACTCATAGAAATTCCCGCCATCCCCAGGGTCGCCAGTTTCAGAAAATCTCTGCGTGATGTGGGATTACTCATGTCTTGCTCCTTCTGTGAAAATACCTGCTGGTTAGATTACAACCGACATTTCTCAGTTTGAATCGAGGAGAGCCATCTGCTCTCTGCGTTCTGGTTATTATTACTTTATGATCTCCAGAAGATACAAACCGGGGTTTGTCACTCCTTGTATATTACGAATACTATAAAATGTATACAGAACGATTATAAGTCAAGGTATGATTAATACGGAAGAGAGGATGCCTCCGTTGCCCTGATCACTTCCGGACCATCCTGCAGAACCCCCGCCTGAACTGACCTGACCGGCCAGACCTAACATCCTCATCCATCCGGGGGCATGATCAGAGTTACCTCCACCCGGCGCTGGTTTTTCTCGGTATGAATCACCAACACAGCGCTGTAATTCCCCGGCTTCAAATCGGTGCGATCCACAGAGACTTCCACTTCCTGGGGCCGGCTTGTTACTTCGCCCGCGTCAGGATTCACGCTCAGCCAATCAGCACTGGTGGTTATCTGATATCTGAGTATTCCATTCCCGATATTGGAAACGACCAATATCCGGGGCCCGGAAGTGATGTCGAATTGCAGTGTGGACTGCAAAACCATCAGGTACGGCCCGTTGACTTTTATGGAGACGGGTACCTTTCGTTCCTGTCCATCGGACGCTACTGTGAGAGTGGCGGTGTACTCTCCATCGGCCATATCAGAGCGAATCGCAGTGATGTTTAGCGACGTATCGGCCTTCTGTGACAGCCCCGACGCCGAGGACACGGTCAGCCAGTCCGGATACTCTGAGATACGCCACTCGAAGGGTATCTGCCCGGTGCGAGAGATGGTGAGCGGCAGAGAGTAATAGGCTATCCCGAAATCCAGGGATTCCGGTGAAACGGTGAGTCCGGTTTCTTCCGGATCGGTTAAACCACTGCAGGCCATAACGATCAGGCTGAATACCATCAGATAAATCAGAGGCAGTGGATACGCCGGATACCGGGACTGGTTTTCGCTCATGGGCTTCCTGCCGGATCAGATTTACACTCCATAAATATAGGCAATACCGGTACCCCTTGTAAAGCTCAGGGTGCATCCATCTCTGAAAATATTTTCAACAGAACCCGCAAAGACGGCTCCGAAAAGTCTGGACGTATGTTTTCCCGAAGACTACGGTGTGGCTTGTCAGGTGCAAGTGATACCGATATCCCGGGCGGGGAAAACCACATTATTGAGTTTACTCGTAAAAGGAATGAGAACGGATTTGAATATTATTGCGTTAAATACTTACTTATTTTGATTAATTTAGATAACAGCAAGATAGTTATTTATATTTTCTATTTAATTTGTGCCAATTCGTGTAATTTGTGGTTTCTACAGTGGACATATTATTTTTTATACGATTCCGGATCGTAGTGTATTCCGATTTCCGAGATCAGGGGACAGGCGCGGGCGTCATCGATCACCACCCGAACTTGCGCGGAGGCGACCGTTTCGAATGTCGCCAGCCGCTTATATCCGATGGTCGTTCCCTGGTGCACCGTGCGCCATTTCCCGGTCTCCATTACTTCGATATGATACCGCCGAACCCGCTGCCCGAACTGAATCGGCGCCTGGATCCGCACCACATTAAATCGCCTAAGATTCCCCAGGTCAACGGTAATGGTTCCCGATGTGATCTGATCATCGGTGGCCCAGTAGGTCTCGGGATCACTGTCAATCGTCTTCTCGGCGTCGAATACGGGACTCTCTCCCCGAACCTGGTTGGCAGCGACGTTCGATCCCTGGGTGAAATCCTTCTGAAAAACAGCGTTTCGGGCTTCTGTAAACGCCCGGAGCCGCTGCACATCGGTCGATGGAATGAGTCCACTATCATCCGGCGGCACGTTCAGCAGCAGCACGGTATTTCTGCCCACCGACTTATAGTAGATCTCCATCAATTCCGCCACACTCTTGGGCTGCTCATCCGGATGCCAGAACCAACCCGGCCGGATGGAGACGTCGCTCTCCCCCGGTACCCAGTCCGGTCCCTGCATATCCCCGTGATTGAGATACTCCTGGTCGGCCCGCCCGATCGTCACCCGGTCCCGGTCCATCATCGACCAGCAGGGTTGTCCGGCGATCCCGCGCTCGTTGCCAATCCAGCGGACGTCCGGCCCTTCATCCGAAAACATCACCGCCCGCGGCTGCAGCTGGCGCACCAGCGACCACCAGGTGTCAAAGTGATAGTCCATATCTTTCGCATCTTCCCCCTTGGCGCCGTCAAACCACACTTCATAGATCGGTCCGTAATTGGTGAGCAATTCCCGGAGTTGCGCCAGGTAATACTGGTTATACAACCGCTCATCACCATACGTCGGTTCATGCCGGTCCCACGGCGAAAGGTATAACCCCAGTTTTATTCCGTGGCGTTGGCAGGCCTCCGCCAGCGCCCCGACAACGTCTCCCGTTCCCTCACGCCACGGACTTCGCTCAACTGAATGATCGGTATATTTACTGGGCCACAGACAGAATCCGTCATGATGCTTTGCCGTCAGGATCACCCGCTTGAAACCATTCTCTCTGGCCACACGGACCCACTGATCTGCGTCAAGGTCGACAGGATTAAATATCTCCGGACGTTCCGTGCCATCACCCCACTCTTTATCCGTGAATGTATTCACCGTAAAGTGGATGAACATGGCCAGCTCGTCGGTCTGCCAGTCCAGCTGCCGGGCCGAGGGAATAGGCATCAACGGCTCAGGGGGAGCGACCGATTGACGAGATTGTCCCTCCAGAGGATCCTTGCCCGCCGTCAGACAGGAGAGCAGGACCAGCAGCAGCAGGCTGAAATTCCGCAAATTAAACATATGTCGCACGGCGGTTCTCCTTTCCCCGGCCAGTGATAAATCGAACTGTTTCATCTCTTCAGATCACTTCAGACGCATCTTCCGCCGCGAATTATTTTACAGGGATCCGGAGCGTTGCCATCACCGGGAAATGATCCGAGGGATAGCGGCCCTGTTGGTGATCTCTGATGATTTGTGCTGACTCCACCCCGATAGACGGCTGTACGAACACGTAATCAATTTTCGGTCCGGAGGTTCTCCCTTCGAAGCCGTTGAAGGTTCCCACCCGGTCAGATTGTTGATGATGGACCCGGTAACTATCTTGAAACGGAGTAGGATTAATGGTGCGATTGGAAAAGATCCCACCCGGATTCTGCATACCTTTCAGGTATCGAATGACCGGATTGTCCTCACCGGCATTAAAATCTCCGGTAATGACCACCGGATCCCGGGTAACCCGATCCTGGATGCGACTAATCAGAAAAGCCGCGCTCCGTTCCCGGGAGTACTGGGATTGATGATCCAGGTGAAGGTTATACACAGAGAAGCTCGTGCCGGTTGCCTTCTCCCTGAATCGGCCCCAGGTGCAAATGCGGGTGATCTCATTTCCCCAATCGGTGGAACCGGGCACCCGGGG
>DATFLS010000666.1:0-2712 GCA_035267465.1 bacterium | reverse complement strand
GACGATGAACCGGTTGATCTCGTTGTGGATGCCCTTATTGGCTATAGTTTGAAGGGCGCTCCGCGTGGACCTGCCCTGGAATTGATTCAATGGGCGAATGCTCGCCAGGCTCCCGTGCTGTCACTGGATATTCCCTCCGGTGTGGATGCCACCTCGGGTGAATCCGCAGGTGAGTATATCGATGCCGCGGCAACCCTGACGCTGGCTCTGCCGAAAACGGGTCTGATTCCGGAAAAAACCGGAACGCTTCAGCTGGTGGATCTGGGGATACCGGGTGCTGTGTATCGTCAATTGGGGATAGAATATACCACACCATTCGAGAATAAGTACCGGATTGCATTGAGACCGGCTCCATAAATGCATTGATCTGTCCCTCAAACCTGTGAACCAGTAATGTTATTAATCCATTGCCAACTGATGGTCAGGATGTCCCATCTGAATATTTTCCTTCTTTTTCGGTTATCGGACTGATAATTTTATGGAGTCGAACTTGATGTGAGTATAGAATTATCCTTTTGAAAAATTCTATCCGAATTGTAATGGATAACATTCCGTACGAAACCTTCAAACTGTCATTCATCAAATCTCTACTGCAATTTAACTATCATCACAATATAGCACTGATCCTTTTCAAAGGAAGTTATGAGGAAGGAGCTTATCATGCAGGAGAGATGTAACTTATCACGCGGGAGATATATCCTTTTAATTTTGCTTGCAGCGCTGTGGCTGGTGCCGGGAAGTATCTTGTTCTCACAAACTCCCGCTCTCATGCACTATCCGGATATCCATGGGGATCTGGTGGTGTTTGTCTATGGCGGGGACATCTGGCGGGCGCCGGTGAGTGGTGGCGTGGCCAGGCAGCTGACCATTCATGACGGAGACGAGTCATTTCCGAAATTTTCTCCCGACGGAGAGCTCATCGCTTTTACCGGGGAGTACGACGGTAATACGGATGTCTATGTCATGAATCCGGACGGCGGGAACATCACCAGGGTGACCTACCATCCGGGAAGTGATGTAGTTGTCGACTGGCATCCCACCGAAAACAAGATTCTGTTTCGCTCGGCCAGACACAGTTACAGCCGGTTTTACAAGCTGTTCCTTATTTCACCGGATAGCACCGGACTGGAGGAACTGATTCTGCATGAAGCCGTCCAGGGCAGTTTTTCTCCGGACGCCAGCCGGTTTGCCTATAACAAAATTGCCAGAGAGCACCGAAACTGGAAGCGGTACACGGGTGGACTGGCGCAGGAGATCTACCTCTATAACCTGAAAAGCAATGAAGAGCAAACCATCACCGATTTCGAAGGGACCGACCGGATTCCCATGTGGATAGGTGATCAGGTTTTCTTCAGTTCAGATCGGGATAGCATCCTGAATATTTACTCCTACGATGTCACTACCGGGGAAACAGCTCAATACACTCATCATAACGAATACGATGTCCGGTTTCCCAGCATGGGGGCAGATCGGATTGTCTATCAGCTGGGAGCGGAGCTGTGGTTGCTGGATACCCGGTCCGGAGAGACAGCCCGGATTCCGGTTGAAATCCGTGCCGATGCCGCGGAAGCACGCCCGTATCGGACCGATGTGCAGGAATATATCAGCAACATTGACTGTTCCCCCTCCGGAGAACGTGCACTCATTACCGCCCGGGGCGAAATCTTCACCGTACCCAGGGAACATGGCCCCACCCGTAATCTGACCAGCTCGTCCGGGGCGCGGGACCGGTATGCGGTGTGGTCGCCGGACGGAAACACTATTGCCTACCTCTCCGGTGCCAGCGGCGAGTATGAAATCTACCTCGTCGATCCCCAGGGGAAAACGGACCGTGTAAAGTTGACCCAGCACGACCGGGGATATCGTCACACCTTGCGGTGGTCGCCGGATGGTAATAAAATCGCCTTTGCAGACCAAACCCTGCGGCTCTATTACCTCGACGTGAATACCAGGGAAATTACCGAGGTCGACAAGGCCAATTACGAAAATGTGGATGTGTCCCTGGATTTGAAGCCCATTTCCGATTACAGCTGGTCGCCGGACAGCAGGTACATCACCTATTCCAGGATGGATTCGAATCTGATGTATCAGGTCTATATTTACTCTCTGGAAACCGGTGAAACCAACAAGGTGAGCCAGGGATTGTTCAGCGATTTCAGTCCGGTGTTCACCGAAGACGGCCGGCATCTGATTTTCGCTTCCAACCGCCGGTTCAGTCCCACTCTTGGTGATTTCGAATGGGAAATGGTTTATAAAGATGTTGCCGGATTATATGCGCTGACCCTGCAGGAAGACGGGCAGCCCCTGTTTCCGCTGCGGAGCGATGAAGTGAGTGATTCCGAAGATGATCAGGAATCTTCGTCTTCCGCCGGAGATCAGGTTGAAATAGACTTTGAAGGGATCCGGGATCGCATTGAAGCCTTCCCGCTGCCCGGAGGCAATTACCGGCTCATGTCGGTCAATGAATCCAATCTGTATTATCTCAACAAAGAGGATGGCGATTTCAACCGGTTCGAATTCCGGGCGGTTGGTCCCATGAATTTGCACGCCTTTTCGTTCGGCAGTCGGGAAGAGCATACGGTAATAGAGGGCATTGATTCCTACCGGCTTTCCCGGGACGGATCGCATATCGTCTATAAAAAAGGAGAAACAGTAGGGATTATCGAAGCCACTGTCAGGAATTCCGGAGGGAATGCCCTGGATCTCTCAGAC
>DATFLS010000665.1:0-6535 GCA_035267465.1 bacterium | reverse complement strand
GTAGATGATGTGTTATACATGCTGGTGCGCAACGCCGATAATTCCACGCTGGCCTGGTCCGACGATCACGGCCAGACCTGGGAGTGGGCGGACTGGCGGTTCGAACACAGCTTCGGGTATCCGACTTTCCTGAATTTCGGGCGAAATGATCAGCATGCCCGGGACGATTATGTCTATATTTATTCCAATGATGACGACAGCGCTTACCAGCCGGCGGATCAGATGGTGCTGGCCCGGGTGCGAACAGACGACATCCGTGACTGGCAGCGGTATCAATTCTTTGCCGGGATTGATGAACGGGGGACTCCGGACTGGTCTGAGGATATCCGGAAGCGCCAGCCGGTATTCACCAATCCCGGACAATGCTACCGGTCAGGCATAACCTATAATCCCGGTCTGGATCGGTATCTCTGGTGCCAGATAATTCCCGGTGAGGATACCCGGTTCAGCGGCGGGTTCGGGATTTACGAATCGCAAAATCCCTGGGGTCCCTGGCGCACGGTTTTTTATACCAGAGAATGGGATACCGGTCCGGGTGAGACCATGTCTATCCCTGCCAAGTGGATGAGTGAAAATGGCCGCACCTGCTGGCTGGTATTTTCGGGCCGGGACAGTTTCTCCGTGCGGCAGATGAACTTCACTCTCTCCGGAGATGAATAGAACCTTCCCGGCTATGCAGAAAGCGAGTCCGGAAGTGCCGACCGGAGAATGCTCTAATGCAGTGGGGGCAGGTATCCAACTGCACACACTTGCTTCAAGGTGAGGGAGTTGATAATCACCGTGCCCGGTTAACTCACAAGTTGAATCCAATCACAATATCTTATAATTTTCAACACTTTCGTACTTTAGAAAACAGGTATTCTATTGGCTGAGAGACAAAAGGAGAATCCGATGAGACTTCAGAAAATCACCAGAAGAGAATTTTTGACAAAAGCAAGCGCGGTTGGGGTCGGTGCGTCCCTGGCGATGGGTTCGCTGTTTGAGGAATTGGGTGCACAAACCGGAAGCGGGAAGAAAGTACTGTTTGTCTGGGGTGGCTGGGAGGGCCATGATCCCGGACCCTGCCGGGATTTGTTCGTACCCTGGCTGCGAGAAGAGGGCTTCGATGTGACAGTTTCTGACACGCTTGACGCCTACACCGATAAATCGCTGATGGACTCCCTGGATCTGGTGGTCCAGGTCTGGACCATGGGAGAGATATCCCGGGATCAGTCGGATGGATTGCTGTCCGCCGTGAAAAACGGTATGGGGATCGCCGGCTGGCATGGCGGACTGGGAGACAGTTTCCGGCAGAACACCGAATATCAGTTTATGGTAGGAGGCCAGTGGGTGGCTCATCCGGGCGGGGTCATCGATTATGAGGTGAATATCACCGATCATTCCGACCCGGTGACCCGGGGACTCAGCGATTTTCAGATGCACACTGAACAATATTATATGCACGTGGATCCGGCGAATAAAGTACTGGCGACCACCACCTTTACCGCCGAACATGCACCATGGATTGAAGGGACGGTGATGCCGGTGGTCTGGAAGAAGGTTTACGGTGACGGGCGGGTATTCTACTCATCTCTGGGACATCAGGTGACCGATTTTAAAGTCCCGGAAGCCCTGGAAATCACCAGGCGGGGGATTCTCTGGGCCAGCCGGAGTAAATACGAGGAAACCGAAGACCTGGTGAGTCCCGCGTATCCGCGGACTTAACACCCCCTGCCGTTCCGGGTGAATGCTTCTTAAATTTGAGTCTACAATCTGAAATCGTCTGGCAGAGACTGAAGTTTGCAAAGATTTACCCGATTTGACGCGGTCAGAACCCCCGCAAGACGCTCTGATTAATGTGACCTGCGAGGCTGGAACCGCTTCTGATTACTCCCGGATTCGGGCTGTGCAGATGTACTGCCGGAATTTCCGGATTCCAAATGAAAGCCGGAAGACATTCGTTTATTGAATTTTTCTTATTTATGATATAATATATCACCATCTTTTATATGGTGCGGCAGGTGATCGCCTATAACGCACCTGCTGAATATTATCCATCCGATGCCTCTGGGATATCTGCTGAAGGGTACAGAGGATACGTATATGCAGCAAAAGACCATCTATTACGACAGCATAATACCGCCGAAATACCGTCTGTTCTATGCCCTCCAGGGACTTTTCTATCTCGTGATAAGCTGGATCCAGCTCGATTACCATGCAGGAATAGATTCGTTCAAATACATTTTTATTGCTGCAGGTGCTCTGGTGATTGTTATGGCGGCTTTTTATCCCTATTTCAAGAAAAAGCTAGGGCGGGTTTATGTTGCTTTCCATAAATACGGTATAACCCTGCGGTTGAACCAATTCAAATCGAAAACCGAAATTGCTGCCCAAAACATCCGAACGCTGGAGATTCATCCCACCAGTTTCAGGATATGCCTGGAATCCGGGAAGGAACGGGATGTCCGATTCCCGGCAGATTACCAGATGCTTCAGGAGTCCCGGGCAATAGTAATTCACTGGGCTGAAGAGCATAACGTCCGGTTTACGGACTGGCGGATCAAACAGAAAATGGTGCCCGGGTAGTTCGTTCTGTCGTTCGCTCGATGAATATCGATTCAGATTGGCAGCGAACGAAAGCCGATAAACGAAATTGGGTTGGGGATATCGTGGGGGAGGTGATCGTTGCACCATCGGAAACACGCAGAGAGAGCCGGAAACAGTATGATCGATCAGAGTAATAATTCCCGGGAAAGCCAGGTTGAATTCCACTGGAAGCAGTCGAAGATGAAGCCGGCTACGGAAAAGCGGCTGATGATCGGTACCATCATATTGCTGATGCTCGCTATTGTACTCGCGCATACCAAGTATCTTGCGATTATCAGGTATCACCCAGCGTACTTTTATTTGTATGTGTTAATTATCGTTCTGGTCATCCATCTGTGGTTTGGAAAGTGGTTTTCTATTGACGTCACGCCAGAGAATATCCGGGTCCGGATGCCCAAATCGAACAGCTTATCGGATATTGAGAAGAGCCGGTTTAATAAAACCCCGCCCATTAAACTCACCTGGGAGGAGATTCGGGAAGTAGAGATACGAAAGCTACATATAATATTTACCATTAGGAGCGGTGATACCCGGCAATTTGCAATGATGTACCTTTTTTACCGCCAGATTCGCAGGTTAAAATCTACGCTGATTACCCTGGCCCAGATGAAGAAGGTCCCGGTTCAAATAGTTGAATAGGAACAATGTTGGACGGGGTATCCCCCGGGATTGAACTCACGGTAACGAGGCTCAGGAAGTATCTTCTGATGAGCACAGACCGGATCCGGCAGTGGGGGCCGTTTTGAAAAAAAGAGTTGTTCACCGGGTATTTCTGCCTCATATTATACAAACCCTGATAGTATATGTAAGTGTTCTTTCAAGCATTCGGATGAGTAAAAAGATATCTATCGGTTCCTTGCGATATCGACATGGGAGACGGAGATTGTGGAGCTTTTTTCAGACATTTTCTCGTTGACGTTCAGCGAAGACCGCCACGGACGAACCCTGTTCCATCCCTGGGGATTATATGGAAAAGGATATGTAGTACAAGAAAGTGCGAGGATGGAACGGATGCAAGCGTTTATCCGCAGATATTTCTCACTGACATTCATCGGGTTATGCATCATTGTAGTGCTGCTCGGCTGGCGATTCGGCCTCATATTTGGCGGACTGATGATCGTGTGGTATTTTCTCCGTGTGAAGTTTCTCGTCAGAGGATGCACTCCGGTCAACGTGCCTTTTCGGGAGCGTCTCCGGGAAGTAGCATTGCTCTATAAATATGCCATTCTCTGGTTTCTCTTCCTGTTCAGTATTTTTGGGATACTCTTTTCTGTCTATATCGCATACGTTGAAAACCTTTTGCTGGGGTTATTGGGTGCCGGTACCTTTGGATTCACCACATTCACTTACGGTATGATGCTCTATCTGCGAGGCCGGACACGGGAAAAATTGGAGTATGACTGATAAGGATTTCGATCCCATGGAAGCTTCATACCATGCGGTGAGCAGGAGTACCGAGGTACTCGAGCCTCGAATAACAGGGGAAATCGCTGACGTATGGATGTCCTGCAATGTGTATTTATAAAGTGTTCTGATGAAATCTTGCTGTAGAATTTACCTGAACTTCCGATAATTCTACTAGTCATCTGTGCGATTGCACCCGAGTTTTAAAGCTCAGGTGTTCCTATACAGGGTCGCGTGATCCAGGGTACGAGAATAATGAGGGATGGCTGAGAATGAAACCTGCAGGCCGGTCAGCAGTACCAAGAGGGAATTGTGTGAAGCATTTGCAAGCTTGAGCAGCTGATGGGAATAAATATCTATTAATGTGCTGATGCTGCACGAGCAGAAATTCTATGATGTCGGACATGATGAGAGTGATTGATCAGATATGAATATTGATGTCAGGAAGAGCAGATTACGAGAACCGATTCATCTGTTGAGTTGCATCACTCAGGATGACAGGAGACGCCGATCCGACGGGTAGTATCGGGGCCGACAGTCAGATGGAGCAAAGGAGGTTTCCATGATACAAGCGAATTGCCGGGCCAATTTTACCGCCGATGATTTTTCGTTTATTCGTGAAACGCTGGCGAAGGATCTCCAGAACAAGGTCGCTCTGGGAGAATTGTTGACGGACGAAGAAATGCGGGATGACATCCTGGATCACGATGAACTGTTTCGCCGGGTTCTCGAGAGCAAGGGCTTTACGAGAATTTCGCCGTATTTGTATTTTTATGTGCTCAGCAGACGCGTTCTACTTGAAAACAAAATCAATGATCGGCAAATGGCTGACTACATCGGATCGCTGCTGGCGGAATTCGGGAGTACCAACCGGGTATTCAGCCCTTCCAGACATCACGATAGTCAATATCACTATCTGGTGGATATGCTGAACGATTTTATCGATGCCTCCTCGTGGGAAGCCTTTCTTCTGCGGAGTCACCTTGGTAACTACGCCCTGTTCATGACCGGGATGTTTCCGGACTACATCTACCGAAAAGCGACTTATGGACACAAGGTGCCGGGATTCGAGTACTACGAAAAAATGGGGAGCAGCAGTTATCAATGGGCGGCTCAGCATAAATATGCTGCCAGATATCGGTTAGTGGAAACCCTCTCAAATCTGGCTGCTATGTTTCGCCAGGTGCGTATCGCGCTCAATAAGCTGGCTGACGAATACATTGTGCTGGATGAGAAACCCGACAATATGGATAAGATGCTCCGCAAGATCTTCTTTGGCGATAGTGATCTCATAAATTAACGCTGGCTTCGCTTCATGTCTCTTCTCAAGGAATTGCAGCATATCACTGAACGGACCTACCAGCAGGGCAGCGGCATCAATCTGGAAAAATTCGTGATTGGGCGGCAGCGGTTCTGGGATCTCCACCGGCAAAGCGCTGAAACTTCCCGGGAACTCTCCGATATTGCCAGGACCTTCTTCCGGGTTACCGGCAACCGCCTCTATCTGGCTATTTACTATTCGGATCAGATGATCAAATCGCTGGAGCGTCACGATCCCCGCAGGGGAGTGAACGAGAAAAATATTTTTCCCTTCATCGTCTTTATCGAAGAATTGAATCATGCCATACACGGTGCACTCAAGTTTCTTTCGGGAGAGCGGAATCTCCAGCGCGAGGATTTTATCCGGGATCTGGAGCTGCTGTCCAAGATAGACAGTTACTTTACGTTGAAGTTTTTTGTCGCCTACTTTAACCGCTCAAAACAGCTGGAACAGTGGGATCGTCTGTGGCTGCGGCATCACCTGTTTGAACAGTGGGACTATGATTATACAGACCATTCCCTCAGGGATCGCTATCTGGAAACGAATACGCTGGGAGAAAAATACACCCGATTTCTGGACGGGCTCGAATCGCGGCAGCGAGTTACGGAGATCCGAAAATTCCGGGGGATGACATATCCACGAAAGCGGCAGTATATCCTGATGCTTCCTTAATATTGTTCCCCGGAATACGGAACTCTCAGAAGACAATGAGAGTCCTCGTTATTCTCTCCACGTTTTCTTCAGTAGATCCATAGCGGACGATCCGGCCGGGGGCGCGTTATTTGCACCGGTTCCATTCGAATATCTGCGGAATTCGCCTCTTCACCGTAACCTGCAGCTCATACATCGATTTGTATCTCACTCTCTCAAAATGTCTCTGGTGCCTTTCTCCGACGGGTCTTCACAATTCACCAGACCAAAAAATCTGGAATAGTGGCAATCAGAGAAAAGCCTTGGAATCATTCGTTTGAATTCGCTAAACTGTTATGAGATGCGGAATACTGCAGAGATTTTCCCGGTGATGCTCGAGATCGACGGTGGACAAAAATCCGGTTCTGGCACTATCGTGAGAGACGTAGTGAGTCTCGCATCTCTTACCGGTCAGGAAGTACATCTCCGGAATATCAGAGCAAAGCGGCGGTCGCCCGGATTGCGGCCGCAGCATGTCACTGCCGTGAAGGCTATATCTGAACTGTGTGACGGCGAAGTACACGGGGCGGAGGT
>DATFLS010000664.1:0-9189 GCA_035267465.1 bacterium | reverse complement strand
TAATATATTTGTAAAGGGTATCGAACATACGCTCCTGAAAAAATTCCCAGTTGGTGGCGATGGATCCCCCGACCACAATAAAATCCGGATCCAAAATATTAACGAACCAGGCGAATGAATTTCCCAGATGTTCACCGAATTCCTTAAGCGCATCAATGGCCTTATCTTCGCCATTTTCTGCTTTCCTGGCTATTTCCGGACCGGCAATTTTTTTACCGGAACGCTCGGCATACATCCGGCTCAGGCCGTTCCCGGAGATATAATCTTTCTCCAGAGTTGTGCCAAGATAGGGATTATAGGCGATTTCAGCGGCGGTGCCGGTGGATCCTTCGTAAACTCGCCTGTTGAAAACGATGCCGAAGCCATACCCGGTCCCCAGGGTGACTCCCAGCACAATATCTCCTTCTTTCGCCTTCCCGGCAAGTGCCTCACCGAGGACGAAACAATTCGCGTCGTTGTTCACCTCTACCGGGAGCCGGGCAGATGCGTTCACCGCGTCTTTGAGTCCGTAATTGACGAGCATGGGCATATTGGGAGTATTCAGAACGGTACCGGTTTTCAAGTCCAGCGGTCCGGGAGATCCAATCCCAATTCCCTGAACATCATCTCTGGAATATCCATTCGCCTCATACAGGGTTTCGGCTTCCTGTACCAGCCGTTCCACCAGATCATCCCCCTTCTTATACGTGGCAACTTCGAACCGTGGTACCTCACTGATAATGTCGTTGTTGGCATCGACCAGAGCGAGTGCGATTTTAGTCCCGCCAACATCCACTCCAACCCGCACCTGCGAATTCGCGTTCATAGATCCCCCTGCTGCTTGCCTGTTTGGATTTAGTCAAAAACTACCGGGCGTCGCCTGGATATACTGCCGCCAGTTCGGATCATACAGTTCATTCCGGGCCGTGGAGTGGACGAGTTCATATACACCAAACCCGGACCGATCCACAAACACAAATTCGACGCCGCCCTGCACGCTGTGATACAACCAGATTTCATACGGTTTCGCATTCACACTCACCGGGTTACGCTCGACTTCGTCGGGCTCGCCGTACACCAGAAATACGCGCCCCCGGTCCGTGCGATAACTGGGTGTCTGCTGGTTCCCATAATGACTCTTCACATACTCCAATCGCTGGGAGTACTCCATTTGCAGTTCGTTAATCCGGGTAGAGGGATCCGGATCGCGCTTTTCCCAGAACTGGGTCATCAGGTTTTGTTTCCCTTCCAGGCCGGCTCGCCTGAAGTTCCGTTTTTCTTTCCCGGTCAGCAGGGGATTCATGGAATCGAATTCCTCTTCCAGTTCCGCCTCGCTCATATTCGAATAATCGACGCCGCTGGCACTGGCTGTCATAGGCTGATTGGAGCTACCGGGTTTATACACGAAGAACTTCTTTGAGCGGGTTGCCACATCCCCGCTGCTTAAGTCTGTTACTCGTATCCGGTAGAAATAAATACCGGCGGGAAGGCCGACAACATTTAATCCGCCAATATCAATGCCGATCAGTCCTGACTTATTCCGAACCACCGTTTGTGGTGATTTTACCTCTGCGTTATTTAAATCGAGGATCGAATACTGCACTTCAAAACTATCCTTCTCACTGGGATATTCCAGATTGTACACCTCTGCATAACTGTAGAGAATCGGAGATCCCGTCCCGTATGTCAGGCTGGCATTCGGCACGATATTCCGCCGGGCTTTTGTAAAGATCGACTTCTTTTCGGCCATTTCCACCATGGAGGCAAATTCGATATCGCTAATGGTCAGCTGTTCTTCGGTGAACCGGCTGAGTGTTACGGGTTCCCGGAACAGCCCCCGCTGTTCCGTCTGTAAATCGATAACCTGGACAATCAGTTCATAATTTCCCGGCGGAACATCGAAATAACTGATGTCCGGAATGTTCTGACTGTCAGTGACGTTTTCGACACTTTCTTCGCTGTCGTTAATGGGCCAGCGGTCCAGGTAACGGATCGAATCGTTCTGGGCCAGTCCGACCTGAACGAATCCCCGGGCCACGTATCGATCCAACGTATCCGACTTCACGAATTCAAATTCACTCCGGGGGATCATCAGATACACTTCCAGAATGATCTTCTCCTCCCCGGACTGAAATGTTGCGTAATCCACATAAAACGTTATCTCTTCGTCCTCTTCAGCTTGCCGTTCCACGTCTGCCACCTGGGCCAGGCCGATATCCGCCAGGCAGAAGAATAACATGACAGCAACAAGAATGCCCGTCAGGCAGATGGTTTTTATATTGATATACCTCATAACACACTCTCCATTCACTTATTCGAAGTTTACAGATACAACCTTTGAAACCCCTTCATCCTGCATAGTAATTCCATACATATAATTGGCCGCTTCCATGGTGATTTTATTGTGTGTCACAATAATGAACTGGGTCTCGGCAGAAAATTCATCCAGTACCCGTGTGAAAATTTGCGAATTGTTATCATCCAGCGGGGCATCAACCTCATCCAGGATACAGAATGGACTGGGTTTATACATGTATATTGCAAAGAGTATGGCAATAGCGGTCAACGTTTTTTCCCCGGCCGACAGCATCCGGAGTGACTGCAGATCTTTCCCCCCGGGATTTGCCTTTATTTCAATATCAGCTTCCAGCGGATCGCTCTCGCCTTCCAGAACCAGGTCCGCCTGTCCCCCGGGGAAAAACATTTGGAATGACTGGTGGAAGTTTTCCCGAATTTGAGTAAATACCTCTTCAAACTGGTTCCGGGCCTGATGATCTATCCTATCTATTGTCTCCACCAGATCTTCTTCCGCCTGTAGCAAATCATCGCGTTGCTCGGTGAGAAAATCCAACCGGCCCTGCTCTTCTTCGTATTCTTCTTTTACCGCCAGATTTATGGGCCCCATTCTGTCCAGCCGCGAGCGCAAGGAAGTTATTTCCTGTGCCAGTTCCTCCTCCGTCGTGTCCCCTTCCAGTTGACCGGGTTCGACTTCAAGACCGTATCGATCACGAATCCGTTCCATGACGGAACGCTTCTCGCTCTGAAATTCGTTAATCTGGCGTTCCACCGTCCGAAGCCGATCGTGCTGGGTTTCCCGCTCCCGGTGTTTCTCCCGGATTCGCTCTTCCACATCATCCAACCTGGATTCCTTTTGTTGCAGAATGGAGCGTTGCTCATCCCGGCGAGAACGGAGCTGCTGATACTGCTCTTCGAACTCCTCCAACTTCTCTTGTTCCAGCGATAGCGATTGTTTCCGCTTATCTACCATCTCCTGGGCCTCGCTGCGTTCCCGTTTGATACTTTCGAACCGCTCCTCAATATCCTGAATGGTCTCCTCGGCGTTTGATAAACGAACCTGCAAGGTCTTTTGTTCGTTCTCGGTGGATGCAACCTCCAGGCGCAGATCCTGGAGGGTGTCATTTTCCGTATTCCGTTGTTCAGAGATCTTTTCGAGTGTTTCTTCTTCGGTCGTTATCTGATGCTGCAGCTGCTGCCGCTGGTTTTGCAACTCCGTCAGTGCCGGTTCCACAGTCTGCAGTGTTTGATCAATCTCTTTGATCTGTTCTTGCAACGCATTGATTTTATTATCCGAGTCAATTTTTTGTTGCTTGGAGCGGCTGATATCGTATTCCAACCGGGTAATATTCTGACTAAGAATTTTACTGGACTGAGCCTCTTCTTGTTCCACGTTTTCTAAGGTCGTAATTACTGCTTCTAATTCCCGCATCCGCTGCTGATACTCTGATAAATTCGACCGGGTGGCTTTCTGCCGCTGCTGAACTGCCTGAATTCTGTCTTCCAGCTTCCGGAGGGTTTCCTTGCGGCCAACCCGCGAGGAATATTCGGACTCAGACTTCCCGCCGCGGAGAATCCCGGAATGCTCACGCACTTCCCCTTCATAGGAGACCAGTCGGAACGCCTCACCGGGGGCGCCATTCTGTGCAATCTGATCCAGGTCCTCGCCAACCAGGACATCACCCAGCAGAAGGTGTACCACGGTCCTGTATTGTTGATCGTACTCGATATGATCAGTGAGTTTCGTAAACCCATCACCCGGGTTATACGCGGCCGGAGCGAGGTTTTCTATTGTGTCCACTGGAATCACCGATACCCGTCCCCGGTTGGCTTCCTTGACTACCTGAATTGCTTGCCGAGCCGTGGCCCGATCTCTGGCTAACAGATATTCTGCCTGATCTCCCAGGGCATTTTCGACTGCCAGTTGAAACTTCTCGCTCACCTGGATAATATCAGAGACCGTCCCCAAAATACCTTCGACCGGCTTGTGGTCACCTGTGAGATATTGCACAGCCGAGGAAAATCCTTCCCGGTTTTCGATCAGCTCCTCATAGAACTCAATTTTCGAGCGGAGGACGTCCTCTTCGGATTCCTGTTTCAGGAGTTGTTCCCGGGTCGATTCAATTTGTTCCTGCACTTCCTGCTGCTCATTCCGAATTTCGCGGACCTTTTCTGCCCGCAGTTGTGCCTGGTATTCCGCTTCCTGCTGCTGATCCTCTAACCGGGCGAGTTCCTGGGTTTTTTCCTGGATTGCGGCTCCCATCTCCTCCATGTTCCGCCGGAGTGCTTCGATTTCCTGTTCTGCGTTTGTGCGGTTCTCGAGCAATCGATCCCGTTTGTTTCGCAAATCCGCCAGTTCGGTGATCGAATCAATTTTCTGCTGCTGATAACTGTTCACCTGATCCCGAACTTCCTGATAGCGCCGGTCAACTTGTTGGTAGCGTTCCTGTTGCTCCTGGTATCTCTGATGGACTGCCTCCAGTTCAGGCTGCAGCTTATGCAGATCTGATTGTAATTCTGCGACCTGTTCTTCGCCGTGCTGCCGCCGGTCCTGGAGATGAGCGCTCTCCTGTTCCAGTCGCTGCAGGGTATTTTCGCCGGCATGCTGCTGTTCCCGCCACACCAGGATATTGCGCCTGGAGTCCTGACGCTGGTCATCAATGCTCTTCAGCTCTGTCTCGATCTCTGCGACGACACGCTCCTGTTCCCGGATTTGATCTTTCAAAGAAGCCTGAATGGCTTCGTCGATCTCCAGCTGCTCCGCCGACGAGCTTTGGATATCTTTCCCCTGGCTGAGCTGCTCCTGCAGGGGGATGAGATCATTTTCCAGATGCCACAATTTGTGGGCGGCCAGCTGCACTTCTTTCTCTTGCAGTTCTGTCTTATAGCGCTGATACCGCTCATACTTCCGCATCTGCCGCTTCAGGGAACTGACGTTTTTTTCAATCTCGTACAGGATATCATTGATGCGCAGCAGATCCTCTTTGGTCGCATCCAATTTTCGCCGGGCCGCCCGCCGTTCCTGTTTGTACTTGTTAATGCCGGCGGCTTCCTCAAACATGCGTGCCCGTTCATCCTTGGTATCGCTGAGAATATTTTCCACCATTTTCAGTTCGATCACCGAATACGCATCGGCGCCCATCCCGGTATCGATGAAAAGATTCTGAATATCCTTCAACCGGCAGACCTGCTTGTTGAGCAGGTATTCACTCTGCCCGTCACGGTAAAGTCGCCGGGTCACAACCACATCATTGAACTCAACCGGGAGGATCCCTTTGTTATTATGGATGGTCAGCGATACTTCACACATCCCCAGCGGTTTCATGCTTTTGGATCCGTTGTAAATCACCTCTTGCATGTGATCACTGCGAAGTACGGTGGTCTTCTGCTCTCCGAGCACCCACCGGATGGAATCGACGACATTGGTTTTCCCGCAGCCATTCGGGCCGACAATCCCGGCAACGCCCGGTCCGAACTTCAGTGTGGTCTTCCTGGCAAAGGATTTAAATCCGAAAATGTCCAATTGCGATATATACATATCCCCTCAATACAATCCTATTAGCCCGGTGGCCATTTCATCGGCCGGCCACCTAGCAGATGCAGATGGATGTGGTATACGTCCTGTCCCCCATGATCGCCATTATTGAAGACTAATCGATATCCCTCTTCGTCTAATCCTTCCTGTTCTGCCACTTGTTTCGCGGCGAGAATTAATTGGCCCATCAGCGGTTCATCCTCCTGCTGAACCTTGGAAATCATCGGAATGTGCTTGGTCGGGATGAGTAATATATGGGTCGGGGCCTGCGGATTCACGTCCCGGAATGCTACGACGTCCGGTCCCTCCCAGACAATATCGCTTTCGATATCTCCTTTTGCGATCTTACAAAAAATGCAGTTACTCATACTCGCTCCATTCTCGTTATGTGGTTCATTCCAGGATAGCTGCAACCTGACTTATCGCTGTAATGGCTGCCGTCTCGGTTCGCAGTCGGCGCTGACCTAACCGAACACGGCGCAACTTCCTCCGGGTAAACGATTCAAGTTCTCTCTGGCTCCATCCACCTTCCGGCCCAATGAGTATATT
This sequence comes from bacterium, assembly GCA_035267465.1. GTDB lineage: Bacteria > Fidelibacterota > JAANXI01 > JAANXI01 > JAANXI01 > DATFLS01. Next base: position 2,831 of record DATFLS010000664.1, on the reverse strand, counting down.
CATAGATTCGCGGGTATTTTGAGAAAGTAAATCAAGAATTGATACGTTGTCAAGCTGTTGTGCGGCGACGATGGTGTTTTCGACGGGAACATGTTCGAGATACTCATCCAGTGGCCGTAATTCGGCGATGCCGGGCAATACCGCCCGTTCAGATTGCTCCATCGCCGCAATTGCCTTCTTTTTAAGTCGATCCCGTCGTATCCCCTTGCGGACGACGCGATCTGTGATGAGGGGTTGAATCTTCACCACTCCCAGTTCGGTGGCCTTCTCCACCATCCACTCGAATCGCTGCTGCTTGATCATCCCCACAGCTAATGCTACCCGGCACGGGAGTTCATTCGCAGAGGAAGACACCTCTCTGGCGATGCATTCCACGTGATTGTTATTGATAGAAAGAATGGTGGACCGAATGAGCGTGCCCCGGCCATCAACAACATCCAATTGATCGCGTTCTGCCATCCGTAAGACGTTTACAATATGATTATACTGCTTCCCTCCGAGTTGAAACGATTCGCCTTGCTCAACTTCGATGGGCGCATAGAAGTACGACCGGTCGGGCATGAGTGTTGAATTTAGCGTAACCTCTGACCAAAACTGAAACCCACCACCACTCCGCTGTAATTATTCGAGCCGTCCACACTCTCCGGGAAGTAGATGAGTTCATAACCGATGGAGATGGTAAACTGTCCCTCCCGGCTATGCACGAAATCGACTCCTCCGCCAACAAACAGGTTCCCTGTATATCCGAGCTGGGTTTTACCCCATCGCGAGAAAAATCCACCATCGTTTGCGGGATCAAATGCAATGGTCGGTCCGGCTGAAATCAAGAGATACGGCTGCATATTTTCAGCAAGCGATTCGGTCCATAACCTGCGCTGAATACCGGTCCGGAGGTTGAGGAACACAATCTTCTTGGAGGGAGGTTCATAATACCGCATGGTATAATAATCGTAGTACGGGATCTTATCCGATTCTCTGAAGAACAGAAAGGCAAACTGCGCCGGGCTGCTCCATTCCCGGTTCCAGGCATATCGCCAGGTTCCGCCGACCAGGAAGCCCCGATCACTAATGCCCATATCCATCGATCTGATTTTCCAGAAATGCGTCTCAGAATCTCTCGATTGAGCGGGAACCTGTATAGGAGAGGCCGTCAACAACACCACCCCGATAAGCATATACTTCAGGGATTTCATAGTTTACTCCTTTTATAACCAACGCTTTCTCATAATTATTCTACTCCCATCTTCACCCGTATCAATCTCCACCTCATCCATAAGCTTCCTAATAAAAAACAGCCCCCGGCCACTGGGCAAAAACAGGTTCTCGGGCTGGCAGGGATCTTCGAGTCTCGACGGGTCAAATCCTCTCCCCTGATCTGCGACGCAGAATTCTATATCGTTTTCCGTAATTTTCATGCGCACGGTGACATTTTTGTTACTATTCCGCTCATTCCCGTGAATGATCGCATTATTAATTGCTTCGAGGAGCGCAACGGCTACATCATTGGCAATGTTATCCGGCACCCGTGCCTCGCTGATTTTCCGCTCGGTCTTCTCGATAATCTCCTGTACCCGGTCGGGGTCGCTTATAATAAATATGTCTTCGTTGTTCATTACAAGCAGTACACCCCCTCTTCATTAAAACTGACCACATTCAATATAACATCTGTACCTGCATAACAAAAGCATAAATAACACAGTTATGGGTAAAACATCGGTGTTTCCATACATAACCAGACCGGACTTTATCACCCGCAAGCACCGGTGATTCACGGAAATTCATCTATTCTCTATATTTAGAAACATTCAGACCAACAGAATGTTCAGAGAGAGTAGATTAAAGCTGAAGGATCAGACGTGAGTTATTGATAATTGGTTACTTACACTGAAGTGTCCCTCTACTTCCGGGGAGTCGTTTACTGCGGCGGGGGAATCCCGGAGAGGATCATCCTGTTCTCGAATGCTCCGGACAAAGATCCCTGGCAGGAACTCATCTTTGCCTCACATTTTTCAGAGATGGAAACAGTATTTCTGCTTTGGGTGAAATGAAAAAGAGCCACCCTCCGGATTCGAACCGGAAACCTGCTCATTACGAGTGAGCTGCTCTGGCCTGCTGAGCTAGGGTGGCTAAATTTCCAGCTGGATAAATTTATAACGGCGTTACGGTTGACACAAGCCCTTTCAGCGGTCCGTCAGCGGCATTGTGGGGAAAGTCGCCTATGCAACACATGCTCAGCCGTGCACGGTAAAATGGGCCACGGAGACCGGACTCTCTTTATATCCATAGCGTATGGCTTTTGCCCGCAGTGTGGTATGGCCGGGTGGAATGGTAATCGGACCGGTATAGATCTGCCAGTGGGGACTGTCTCCGGGATCGGTTGTATATCCCAGCGAGGCTCCATGGGTCGGGCAGTAGAGGATAACCGTCAGCGGCTCATCAGACGCTACATTTTCCAATGGATCGACTGCTATGCTGTTGCGCCGGAGGATAAACGGAGCGTGGGTGGTCGGTTGTTTGCCATTCGGCCACATCTGCTCCACCATGCGATCTTCCGGAATATCCCCCATGTCATCGATGTCTTCCATCCAGCCATCCAGTGCTTCCCGCAGCCTGACCAGTGTCTTGTGATGACCGGGATCTCCAGCAAGATTATTGATTTCGAACGGATCGCTCCGGGTATCATACAACTCCTCCGGCGGGCGGGTATCCCTCAGCCATAACGCCTGGGGACCCTTGAGCGCACCTTCTTCCTTGAGCCGCAGCAGCTCCTGCATGGTCCGCGACCGATTGCGGTACGGCACATGCAATACGTAGGGTTTCCGGGGATAATA
>DATFLS010000663.1:0-7092 GCA_035267465.1 bacterium | reverse complement strand
CACCACCAATGTGTTCTCGGTGAGATTGTGCCGCTCCAGCAGCTCCAGGATCTCTCCGCACTCCTGGTCGAAGCGGGCGATCTCATCGTAATAATAGGCCAGATCCTGGCGAACCTCCGGCGTGTCCGGCAGAAACTCGGGAACCGTCAGCGCATTGGGGTCATGCGGCGGTTCGAATGCTCCGGGTTCATATGATCGGTGGGGATCGGTGGAGCCGAACCAGAGGAAGAACGGCTGGTGTTCAGGACGGGTGTCGAAGAATCGCGTCAGGCGTTCTCCGTGCCCGCCATAGAAGTCAAAGTCGTTCTGGATGTTCGGCTGGTGGACTTTCCGATAGGCGCCGGTGTGGTAGCCCTTGTCCTTCAGCAGCTGCACGAGGTTTATCTCGTAGGGCGGCACGGCGGAATGCAGTCTGGAGGCGTGCACGTCATGGGGCGCCCGGCCGGTCAGAATTGAGGCCCGGCTCGGACTGCACTGAGAGCTCGAGACATAGGCCCGGTTAAACCGAATCCCCTGGGCAGCCATATTATCCAGGTTCGGGGTGTGGATGTGCTGGTTCCCGTAACAGCCCAGATCGGGGACACTATGATCATCGGAAAATAGAAAAACGAGATTCGGCAACCGCCGGGTATCCTTCCGTTCACAAGATCGTATAATCCCCAGAAAGGTTGCGGCGCCGAATACATATCCGGTGGTCTTTAAAAATTCCCTGCGGCTCTGGAATGACATGGGGTCTCCTCCTGTGTGAATGTTGAATGCAATCATGGCAATGCAACTTTGTTCAATGTGAATTAGGTAGTGGAGATGAAGCCTGTAATATTTCCAATGTAAAATTACAATCAGAAGATGAAAATATCCAACACAGAGAGCCCGCTCGTCATTAGGAACAATGACGGCTCCGCCGATCAAAGACCACCTGCAGTTCGGATGAGTTTATTCAACTCGATTAAGAATGACATACTTGGCTTATGTACTTGTAATCAAACGCTAAACACCAATCTCTTCAACCCGTGCTACAATCCGTTCACACAACGGGTAAAGATTATATACACTAACTTGCCTATTCAGTATCGGAAATTTTTTTCTTTGTCCCGGAGGGTCCCGTTGGGACGGTCTTGGCGCTCTTTGCGCGGTCTCTGGAAACTTTACTGGAGGATGGTGCGGAGAGGGAAGGATTCCCCCAGGGGGGTCCCGCTGGGAGAACCCTCGCAGGCGGGATTATCCCAACTGGAATAGGCTACCATGTGCCCTGGGCTGTGAGATGCGACCGCAGCCAGATATTGCCTGGGGCACTTTTCAGATAATACTCGCGCTGCTGGGCGGCACTCCGGGTGGGGTATGGTTCAGTGTAAATGACCTCGAAGGGCCGATACCCCTTGGTGGAACGCACTTTGCCCGCGTTATGGGCTGTGAGGCGCGCTTGCAGATGGTGCGTATGCCCGATATAGTGGTAATTCTGTGCCAGGGATTTGAGAACATAGACGGTATACATGAACTCCTCCTGCCTTCCTTGGATGAAATGCGCTACGGATTGAAAGGAGACCTCCAGAGATCGACTCGACGAAAGTTACACACTGAGGATGGTGCGGAGAGGGAGGGATTCGAACCCTCGAAGGCGGGATTATCCACCTTAACGGTTTAGCAAACCGCCGCTTTCAGCCAGCTCAGCCACCTCTCCGTGTGTCAGGAAACTGGTGTAATATACCCATGTGTCCCGCAATGAGCAAGGTGCATTTACCCTCACCTGTTTCATCGATTGTCAACACGAAAAGCCTACGAATGTTTCGCGAACTCTTGTATTTTTTGCTATGGCGGCAAAAGAACCACTCCCGGTATCGGTATACCAGCAACCATCCGTTGAATTTGCGCAATATCTCATTGGCTGCATTATGCAGGTGGGCCGGTGCTCCGGACGCATCGTGGAGACGGAGGCCTACACCGGCCCGCCGGAAGATTACGCCTCGCATGCCTACACCCGGGCAAACAGCGCAGCAGAGATTATGCAGACCGCCGGACGGGTCTACGTCTACGCCATCCATGCGGGCGTGGCCACCAATATCACCTGCAATGACGGCGAAGCCGGGGCGGTGTTACTCCGGGCCATCGAACCGCTCACCGGCATCGAACGGATGATCCACCGGCGCAGCCGCAAAAACACCAAGGTATCGCAAACCTGGAATATCAATGACTACCAGTCCCTGACGACCCTCACCAACGGACCAAGCAAACTCAGCGAGGCACTGGGTATCCTGATCGCATGGAACAACAGTGCGGTTGGAGAACACGTGGCTCTCTTCCGGAGGAAGGGGCAGCCGCAAATCGTCTCCAGCCGAAGGATCGGCATTTCTTCCTCTGAAGACCTGGAATGGCGCTTCTGCGACCCGCAAAGCGCCTTTCTTAGTCGGACGGTCCGCTGAAAGTGATTCCGGCCGGTACCATGGTTCAGTTTCCAGATCCGTTATTTCTTTTGGACAACTCTTTCGACCAGTTGGTAGACTCACCCCAGCGAGTTATCCCGATTGGAGTCCCGACATTTCGGGACGGAGCCGAGGCAGCTGTTCGGCGCTACTGATCCGGGTTATCTCCTGTAGGTGCCCGCGCGACTCCCGGACGCACCATGCACGCCAATTCTCTCCAAAGGAGCTTCCCGTTCGCTGATTACAGGTACTTTACCACGGATGGAACGATCTCAGAACATGTCATTCCCGTCCTGATCAGCTCTCCCTGGCAAAAAAATATTACACCACCACTCTCATTTATTGAATAAATCTTTGCAATGACCTAAGTTTACACTCACATATTTGGAAGAGTGAAATTACAGCGTGAATTGAATGACGCAGAGAGTGAGACAGATGGCGAAGGTACAGACACTTTCCGAACCGATTGAATCAGAAACATATCTGAAAGTTATGGATGAAGTCCGGCAGCGCACCCTTGATCTGGTAGCGGGATTGCCGGAACAGGTCATCATGAGACAGCATGATCCGCTCATGAGCCCGCTGATCTGGGATATGGGACACGTGGCGAACTTTGAAGAACTGTGGTTCCTGCAGGAGTTGAGGGGACTGGACGCCTTCGATCCTGAGGACAACCGTATCTACAATGCCCTGACCAAGCCCCGCAGGGAACGCAGCACCCTGCCCCTGCCGGATCTGGAAACCACCCGGCACTACATGGATGAGATCAGGCGCCGGGTGAAAGAGGCTGTGAGAGATTACGATTTTGATACCGGCAATCCGCTTGCCGAGAACGGATTTATCTTTGATCTGGTTATCCGGCACGAGATGCAGCACCAGGAGACTATGCTCATCACTCTGCAAATCATGGATACGGGGCTGTACTCGCCGCCGTGGCACCGGGATCTGCCGTCCGGGAGCGTAGATCGGTCTGATATGATCGAGGTCCCCGGACGCGAATTTCTGATGGGATCTCCTTGGGAGGCGTTTGCATATGATAACGAACGTCCGGCCCACACCCGGGAGGTCGAACCGTTTCGGATCGCCCGGTATCCGGTATCCGATGCGGAATACCTGGAGTTCATGCGGGCCGACGGTTATCAGAATGAGGAGTACTGGTCCCCGCAAGGATGGCAGTGGGTGGAGGAAAGCGGCACCTGCACTCCGAAGTACTGGGTAAAGAACGGGGACCAGTGGTACGTCCGGCGGTTCGATGAGCTGATGCCCGTGAATCCCGACGAACCGGTGATGCACGTGAGTTATTACGAAGCGGAGGCCTACTGCAACTTCGCCGGCAAGCGGCTGCCCACCGAAGCCGAATGGGAATATGCCGCTTCCGTCGATCCCGAAACCGGGGAAAAGCGCTCTTATCCCTGGGGAGATGAGTATGACGAAACCCGGGCCAACCTCAATCAGACCGCATTTCGTCCGGCGGAGATCGGCGCCTACCCGGATGGGGTCTCGCCGGTGGGCTGTCATCAGATGGTCGGGGATGTCTGGGAATGGACGCAGACCGATTTCCGGGGATACCCGGGGTTTCAGGCGTTTCCGTACGACGAGTACTCGGAGATATTCTTCGGCGACGAGTACAAGGTACTGCGCGGGGGCGCCTGGTCGGTTCATGACCGGGTGATCAGTACCACCTTTCGCAACTGGGACTATCCGCAGCGCCGCCAGATCTTTGCCGGATTCAGGTGCGCCGCGGATGTTGACTGAACGAGGATACCATGTGTCGATTGCTTGCTTATAAAGGATCACCGGTCACATTACATCGGCTGGTGTATGAGGCCGACCATTCGCTGGAGGAACAGAGCTATCAACCGGAGGAGATGCTGTCCGGAACGGTGAACGTGGACGGCTTCGGGTGCGGCTGGCACAATCAGCAGGTGCGGGAGGAACCGGGGGTGTACCGCACGCTGTCCAATCTCTGGTCGGATATGAGTTTTCGGAGCCTGAGCGGCATTGTGACGGCCGACCTGGCGTTCGCCTCCGTCCGGAATGCCACGCCGCCGTCGCCCACCGATATCCAGAGTGTCCAGCCCCTGAGCATGGGCCCTTATCTGTTCATGCATAACGGACACATCAAGGAATTCCATGGCAAAGTCAAACGGCCGCTCCATAACCTGATTCCGGATGACATCTATGCACAGATGTACAGCGCGTCGGACTCCGCCGCCATCTTTGCGCTCCTCTACCATCGGTTGCGACAGCAGCCTCCTTCGCTGGCGCACATGCAATCGCAGCTGGCGGACGTGTTGTACACCATCACCGATCTCGCCCGGGAGCATGACGTCGCCTGCTACCTGAACCTGGCCCTGACCGACGGCACCGGGATAGTCTTCTCCCGCTATTCCAATGATGAGGAGTCGAACTCGCTGTATCGGCTGGAAGACGGGCAACGGTATCCGGACGCCGTGCTCATCGTCTCGGAGCCCCTGGACGATGACCAGGACTGGCAGGCAGTTCCCCATAACTCCATTGTTTCCATAGATGCAAACAGGCGCGTCCGGATTGAGGAAATCACGGAAGGAGCAGCAGTGTGAACAGTGACACCCTGATTCAGGAACCGCAGATTCAGCTGCGGGAAGCGAACGGATCCAAGAGGTCCATAGCGGCAGATGTTTTAAAAGGGCTCACCAGTACCCCGAAATTTCTGCACCCCAAGTACTTCTACGATGAGCGAGGCTCCCGGCTGTTCGAGCGGATCTGCGAATTGCCCGAATATTATCAAACCCGCACCGAGCGGAAGATCCTTCAGAAAATCAGTGATCATCTCATAGAAAAGTATAAGCCGACCGCGCTGGTTGAATACGGTGCCGGGGCGGCTACCAAGACCCGATTGCTGCTGGATGCCATGGAGCACGCCGGATCGTTACGGTATATCGTTCCCATTGATGTCAGCGAAGAATTCCTGGAAGAGTCGGCCCGGGAACTGGCTGCCATGTATCCCCGGGCGGATATCCACGGCCTCATTGGCGATTTCATCGAACCCATCGATCTCCCGTACCAGGCGGAGCCGCGCCTCATCATCTTCCTGGGGTCTACCATCGGCAATCTCACCGACCGGGAGGCGGACCGGTTCCTGCACCTCATCGCGGACCAGATGAACCGCAACGACCTGTTCCTGCTGGGGACCGATCTGGTCAAAGATGTCAGCATACTGGAGGACGCCTACAACGACGCCCAGGGCATTACTGCCGAGTTTAATCTGAATATGCTCCGGAACATTAACCGGGCGCTGGACGGCACCTTCGATCCCGGCAGATTTCGGCATCATGCCTTCTACAATGAAGATGAAGACCAGATCGAGATGCACCTTATCGCCAGAGAAGACCATACGGTGGCGCTGGAGGCGATTGATACCACCGTCGAATTTCAGGAGAACGAATCCATCCGGACGGAACTCAGCTGCAAGTACACCCGGCAGCGGGTGGAGCATCTGCTGCAGTCCGCCGGCCTCACCATGACCGACTGGTTTACGGACGAGAATAACTATTTCGCCTTATCGGTGAGCCGGATTCAGTAACCCCTGAATTAATAAGCAATGTGAAAATAAAAGGTAGGAGACGATTCTGTCATCCTGACCCCGGTTTACCGGGGAAAGGATCTCCTGGTCGACGCTCATGACTGGCTTAACAGAATTCCCATGATCCAGCTCCAACACCTCACCAAACACTACCCCGACACCGTTGCCGTGGATGATTTCTCCCTCACCATCGATGCCGGTGAGCTCATGGTCCTGCTCGGGGCGAGCGGCTGCGGGAAGACCACCACCCTGAAGATCATCAACCGGCTGGTGGAACCCACCGGCGGTGACGTGCTCATTAACGGGCGCTCCCATACCAGCTATTCACCGGTGGAACTGCGGCGATCCATCGGATACGTCTTCCAGGGCATCGGCCTGTTCCCGCACATGACGGTGGCGGAGAATATCGGGATCGTTCCCAGGCTCATCGGGTGGCCCAGAGAGAGGAGGACGGATCGGGTGACCGAGTTATTACATCTGTTCCATATGGAACCGGAGACCTTCCGCAACCGCAGACCGTCGGAGCTCTCCGGCGGACAGCAGCAGCGGGTGGGCGTGGCCCGGGCGCTGGCCACGGAACCGTCCATCATGCTTATGGACGAGCCGTTCGGCGCGCTGGATCCCCTCACCCGGGTGAAACTCCAGGAGGAATATCAGTCCATTCGCAGACAGCTGGGTATCACCACCATCTTTGTCACCCACGATATGACCGAAGCCCTGCTGCTGGGCGACCGCATTGCAGTCATGGACGCCGGGGGGCTGGTGCAGGCGGGCACGCCGCGGGAACTGCTAACGGCGCCGGCCAATGACTACGTTCGCCGGCTGATGGATACCCCCAAATCCCAGGCGGAAAAACTCGACCGGTTGATGCAATCGTCATGACGGCGTTTCAGGAACAGCTGCAGCATTTGCCGTCCTATCTGGGAGGCCACTTACGCCTCACCCTCATCGCGCTGGCGGTGGGCACGGCGGTCAGTATTCCCCTGGGGATATTCGCATCACAGCATGACCGGCTGGAGCGCCTCATCCTGGGTGTTGCCGGGGTAATCCAGACCATTCCCGGCCTGGCGCTGCTGGCCATCATGGTGCCGCTGCTGAATATGATCGGGA
>DATFLS010000662.1:0-6573 GCA_035267465.1 bacterium | reverse complement strand
GCTGTCATGCACCCCGGCGGCAAAGATGGTCCCAAGCACCACCCAGAGCAACGCCGGCAGCCATCCCCAGATAACCGCAATGGCCGGGCCGACGATCGGCGCCGCTCCCGCCACCGAGGTGAAGTGATGCCCCCACAGAATGCTCTTCCGGGTCGGAACGTAATCTACCCCGTCCTCGAATTCATGGGCAGGCGTCACATAATCGGGATCTAACTTGAATACTTTCTCCGAGATAAATTTGGAATAAAACCGATATCCCAACACGAATGCGATCGTACCGAACAGAAACAGCCAGATTGTGTTCACGTTGACCTCCGGAGGATTACATGCCGGTTCACGTCTCCATTGTCTGAATCAGCGGATACTTCCGAGGTGATAAAATGACGAACCTGAAAAAGTTTTCCAAGGATTAATTACGCTCTCACTTACATTCCGGATAAATACCAGAACAGGGCCACCACCAGCACTAACATCATGATGAGCCAGAGCATGGAGCGTTCTCCGGTTTTCCGGTTGAGACGGTGGCTTTGAAATTGCATCCGCCTCCGGATCTCCTCCTCCCGGCGATCCCGATCGGTCCGTTCGTCCTGCTGCTCTTCTCCGGAGGAATCCTTGCTCTGCTTTTCCTGGCGGGAGTGTACCCTTTTATTACGTATGGAAAACTTTTTTGGACGGTTTTTTCCAAAGAGCATTGCTAAAATCCTGCAGCTAAATCGACCCCGGCAAACATCTGACTGAAGAAACTAATGAACGGCCGCAGCACTGCGCCAAAGATGGAAAAATTTCCGAACATTCCAATCATCACCAGGCCGACCAATAAGATGGGGCCGTATTGTTCAAATTGGGCATATTGCTGTTCATATTCATACGGAAGCACCGCATGAAGTATCTTCGAACCATCCAACGGTGGAATCGGAATCAGGTTGAAAGCGGCCAGTGCGAGATTAATGATCACTCCGTACACCAGCATCAGCTGAATGGCCTGGGGGATGCCCGCAGAGAGTGCACCGAATCCGGACATACCCAATAGGCGGACGACAAGGCCAAATGCCAGTGCCAGAAGCATATTCGAACCAGGTCCGGCCAGAGATACCCACAACATATCTCGTTTGGGATCCTGCAGGTTCACCGGGTTCACCGGCACCGGTTTCGCCCATCCGAAATGTACGATAAACAACATAATGGTTCCGATAGGATCCAGATGTGAGAGGGGATTTAAAGTTAACCGTCCGGCATTTTTCGCCGTGGGATCCCCCAGTCTGTTGGCAACCCATCCATGACTATACTCATGGAAAGCCAAAGCAAATAATATCGGCGGTGCCAGAATGAGAAGCGTTCCGAGATTCATATATCAATCGGGTCCTTTGCGCTTTTATTTGGAACAGACGCCAAATGTAGTGTTCCTTCCTCCTTTAATTCCAAAAAATATAAGAGTTCCCATGGAAACAACCAAACAGAGCTCCGTTCAATTAAGCCGGTATCGTTATTCCGATTCGATAGTCCACCGGGGATGAAACGTCCTGTGCACCTCCTGCAGATAGGTCCGATCCAGATGCGTATAGATCTGCGTCGTGGAGATATCGGCATGACCCAGCATTTCCTGTACGGCCCGCAGATCCGCTCCGCCCTCCAACAGATGAGTAGCGAACGAATGCCGAAACGTGTGGGGGGTAACTTTTTTTTCGATACCGGCTGCCTGCACGTACCCCTGTAATTTTTTCCAGATCCCCATCCGGGACAGCGGGGTTCCGCGATTGTTCAGGAATACTCCGTCCTTTGTGCGTCCCGCCACAACGAAGTGCGGCCGGGCATCATGCTGGTATCGTTCCAGCCAGTAAAGTGCCACCTGCCCCACCGGCACAACCCGCTCTTTCTCCCCCTTCCCCATCACCCGGACAATCCCCTGCTGCTTAAAAATATCCTGCCGGGTGAGATGGATGATCTCCGAGACACGCAACCCACAGGCATACAACAGCTCAAACAGCGCCCGATCCCGGAGTGTGTAGTAATCTTCCGGGATGATCGCTTCCAGAATCCGCCGCACTTGTTCGTAGGCGAGCACCTCCGGTAATTTTCTGGATTTTCTGGGCGTGTCCAGAACCTGAGAAGGATCAATGTCAACGACACCCTCTGCCACCAGATACCGGTGAAAGGTGCGAATGGCAGAAAAATTGCGTGCGACTGTACTGGCTTCCAGCTGAAATCCATACAGTGTGTCTACGAACGCTTGCAGGTTCTCAGCGGTCACATCGCCGGGATGATTGATACGCTCATCCGACAGGAAGGTCAGGTATCTCTGCAAATCATTCTGATAGGAATCGATGGTATTAGCGGACAGGTTCCGCTCCAGATGCAGATAGTGCAGAAACTGGCGAAGGTGTTGGAACCATGCGGGAGCCAGCCGGTCAGCCGGAATTTCCATAGACACTTAATGGCGCGGAGTTTTCATTGCACTCTGTAGAACCGGGAAATGTCACTGCAGCAACTATCCGACGTGAACGGCGTCGGCAAACTCCCGGATGAGATGCTCATTCTCTGATTTTTCCAGCACATTGCCTGTGACCAGAAACGAGGCGCCGGCGTTCACCCTTTTTCGCGCTTCTGCCGGGCTGCGAATCCCTCCTCCGACAATGACCGGAATGTCGACAAATTCCGCGATGGCCTGAATCATTTCCGGGGGGACCGGATATTCGGCGCCACTCCCGGCCTCCAGGTAGATGAACCGCATTCCGAGATACTGGGCCGCCAGCGCATGAGCCATGGCGATGTCGGGCTTATCAATGGGAATCGGCCGGGTATTGCTCATAAACTGGGCGGCCGTAGTCCTCCCGGATTCCATTAACATATACCCGGTAGGGATCGGTTCAATCTGCATGCGCTTAATGAGCGGGGCGCCTAACACCTGATCGCTGATCAAATAATTCGGATTCCGGCCACTGATAAGTGATAAATACAGCACGGCATCAGCATGTTTACTTAACTGCCGCAAGGACCCGGGAAAGAGGATCACCGGAATGGAGGCCGCCTCCTTGATGACTCGGACCTTCTCGTCGTACTGGGCATGAATAAGCAAACTGCCGCCGATGAGAATGGCATCGGCATCACCCTCGCAGATTTGTCGGGTAAAAGACTGCAATTCATTTACCTGCTTGGCATCGGGATCGATGAGAACAAAATACCCGGCGCCTCGACGGTCCGCAATATCGATTAATTTCGCGTAATGCAAAGTCGTCTGCTCCATGGACACAATTCTCAGGTCGAATAGGATACGGTCGCTTCGACCAGTTTTTCCATCGACTGAACGTAGTGATCTAATTCCACTTTGGTGCGCTTTTCGGTCACCGCAACCAGTAAGCGATTTTCCTGCCCCTCATATTTATCACTCAGGGCAATCCCTGCAAAAATATTCTCCGTAAGCATATGCCGGACAGCCTCATGCGCAGGGACCGGTAAATCGAGGACAAATTCATTAAAGAACGGCTGGGCATATACCAGTGAAATCTGATCCAGTGCGGATAAATTTTTTGCGAGGTAGTAGGCTTTCCGGGTGCAGAGATTCGCTACCTGCCTGATGCCCTGTTTCCCCAGGCTGCTCATATATACGGTGGCAGCCAGTGCATTCAATCCCTGGTTCGTGCAGATATTCGATGTCGCCCGTTCCCGACGGATATCCTGTTCGCGGGTCTTCATCACCAGCACAAACCCTCGCTCATTCTCCCTGTCGACGGTGGCTCCGACCAGGCGTCCGGGCATTTTCCTCACATATTTCTCCTTCAAAGCGTAAACACCCAGGTAAGGACCGCCGAACGACAGATGATTCCCCAATCCTTGTCCCTCTGCAACAACGACATCAGCATCTGCTTCCGAGGGAGATTTCAATATCCCCATGGAGATGGGATTGGTCGACACGATGAACAGGGCATCCGGGGCTAGGTCCCGGATCAGCCCGCTATACTTCGACAGGGGCTCGAGATTCCCGAAGTAATTCGGTGACTGTAATATCACACCACCGGTGTTTTCGGACAGAATATCCAACAACGCTTGCTCATCGGTTACGCCATCCTGCATGGGCAGCACCTGCACACTGATCCCCTGTGACGTGCAGTAGGTTCGCACAATATCCCGATAAACCGGATTGACGGTCTCGGATATAATTACGGAATCCTTATTCGTGATCCTGACCGCCATTAAAGCCGCCTCTCCCAGCCCGGATCCCCCGTCATACAGTGAAGCATTTGCCACGTCCATCCCGGTAAGCGCGCAAACCATGGACTGATATTCGTACATTGCCTGCAGTGTCCCCTGACTCACCTCCGGCTGATACGGCGTGTAGGCTGTATAGAATTCCGAACGCGATATGAGAAAATCGACAATAGTCGGGATGTAGTGATCGAATACTCCTCCCCCCAGGAATGACACGGTATCGGCAGTCGATCGATTCCGCTGTGAGAGGGTTCGGGCCAGCGCTTTCATCTCGATCTCCGACACGGGTTCCGGGATATCAAGCAACCCATCGACCCGCAGTCTCTTCGGTATCATTTCCAGCAGTTCTTCGAACGACTCCACACCTATGGCACGGAGCATCTCCTGTTGGTCTTCCGGTGTATTTCCAATATAACTCATAGGCGAGCAGTCACTCCGTCAGAGTCTTGTATTTTTCTGCGGAGAGCAGACCCTCAAGCTCCTGGGGATCCGATACTTCAATTTTTAAAATCCAGCCCTTTCCGTATGGATCATCATTGATTAGTTCCGGAGCATCATCTAATGCCTCGTTGACATCAGACACTGTACCCGTCACCGGTGAATAGAGATCCGCGACTGTTTTCACGGCTTCAATCGTTCCCAGCGGTTCACCTGCCTGAGCTTCCGAACCGATGTCCGGCAATTCCAAAAAGACGATATCCCCTAGTTCAGATTGCGCGAAGCCGGTGATCCCGATGGTGATAATCCCTTGTGATTCATCGTATTTCGCCCATTCATGTTCTTCGGTATACTTCAAGTCGTCCGGAAAATGCATAAAAAACTTCTCTCTTCTAGTGCTGTTTAAACTGTCTCCAAAGATGTATCCTGACTTTGAAAGGTAAAATCTTCCAAAAACCTCGTGTCGATGTCACCCGCCTTAAATCGCTTATCCCGGAGGACCTGCTGGTGGAAGGGTATAGTGGTGTTCACCCCTTCGATAATGGTTTCCTCCAATCCCCGCTGCATCCGGTTGATTGCCTCTTCCCGATCCCGTCCGTGGACGATCAGCTTTGCAATCATCGAATCATAGGTCGGGGGGATATGATATCCGGCATAAGCGTGTGTATCAACCCGCACACCCATGCCACCGGGCATATGGAAACTGGTGATTTCACCGGGCGACGGCATAAAGCCCCGGGCGGGATCTTCCGCATTGATCCGGCATTCAAGCGCGTGCCCCCGAAGTTTCATGGTTTTCATCCACTGCTGAACCTTGCCGCCCGTTGCGATCCGAAGTTGCTCCTTGAGCAAATCTATTCCGACCACCATTTCTGTCACCGGATGCTCCACCTGAATGCGGGTATTCATCTCCATGAAATAGAAGTCCCCGGTTTCGCTCAATAAGAATTCCATGGTTCCGGCGCTCTGATAGCCCACGGCTTCCGCGCCTCGGACAGCTGCAGAGCAAATTTTTTCCCGCAGAGCTTCATCCACTGCCGGCGACGGCGACTCCTCAATCAATTTCTGATGTCGGCGTTGTACCGAACAATCACGCTCGCCCAAGGCGACGACAGTGCCATCATGATCTCCCAGCAGCTGGACCTCAATGTGCCGCGGCTTTTCGATAAATTTTTCGATATAGAGTTCCGGACTGTCAAACGCCGCTTGTGATTCGGCGCGGGCCATTCCGAAGAAATTTTCCAGATCTTCCATCTCACAAACTATACGCATTCCCCGGCCTCCACCGCCTGCAGCCGCCTTGATGATCACTGGCAAACCAAAGTCTTCAATCAATTCGCGCGCTTCCTCCACGGAGTCTACTTTCCCCTCACTCCCGGGGATCACCGGCACATTGGCGGACCGCATGGATTTTTTCGCTTCGGATTTATCGCCCATCCTGGCCATCACTTCGGCACTGGGACCGATAAAGGTAATGCGATGGTCCTCACAAACTTCGGCAAAGTAGCTGCTCTCTGCCAGAAACCCGTACCCCGGATGGATGGCATCAGCGTTGGTGATTTCGGCCGCACTGATCAGCTGGGGAATATTCATGTAGCTGCGATTCCCGGGTGGCGGGCCGACACAAACCGCTTCATCGGCGAATCGGACATGCAGAGAAAGTTCATCTATTTCGGAATAGACGGCGACAGTGTTGATGCCGAGCTCATGGCAAGCCCGGATGATTCGCAGGGCAATTTCACCTCTGTTCGCAATGAGTATTTTATTGAACATGCAATTATGCTGTTGGAATTAGGACGCTTCGAGCAGAAAGAGGGTTTGGTTGTACTCCACAGGTTCCGAATTTTCCACCAGAATGTCTCTGATCACCCCGGACGATTCAGCCTCAATTTCATTCATAATCTTCATCGCCTCCACGATACAAAGGGTCTC
>DATFLS010000661.1:0-3133 GCA_035267465.1 bacterium | reverse complement strand
CCAGGAATTCGTATACACCTGGGTATACAGTTGATTTATTGGCAATATTTGCTTCATAATGTCCCATCAAGTTCTGGTAATAGGTGTCGAATTCCGGATCATTCATACTATCGATTGCACCCACAGTCCGAAGGGTGCGTTCTGCCAGTTTCGGAGTGCCATCTCCGATAAATTCTCTCACGGTGTCCGGAGATATCGGGGGGTAATCAAAATCCCGGAGCATTCCGTTGACAGCAAGGGCTAAATCTTCGCTGGAATCGATGAGGGTGCCGTCCAAATCAAATATGAATGCTAATTTCTGCATAGCTTAAAATAGAATACATGTAAAATAGAGGCAAGCACTACTCCCGCTGAACGCAGTATGTTTGCGGGACACTGACAATTTTCCTATATTGAAATCGACTGGATAAGAGGAGTTTCAGATGAATCTGAATTGTCATGCGATAATCACGGGCGCGTCGAAGGGGATCGGGCGGAAGATCGCCCAGACCTATGTCCAACATGGTGCGCAGGTATTGGTATGTGCGCGGGGTGAATCCGAGCTGCAGTCGCTGGCTGATGAATGCCAGGGACTGTCCGGACAGGTTCATCATCTGAGCGCCGATGTCACCGATTCGAAGGACCGGGCTCGTCTGGTGAACGAGGCACTGGGGAAGTTCGATACTATCGACGTACTGGTAAATAATGCCGGTATCCTCGGCTCCAGGGAAACCATCGCGGAGTATCCGGATGATCTTTGGGATGAAGTGATTGATGTGAATCTCAATGCCATGTTTCATTTGACAAGATTGGTTTTACAGTCGATGCTCAGGGAGAATACCGGTCGAATCATTAATATCACTTCGGGTGTCGGTGTCCGTGGCTCTGCCCGGTGGGGCGCCTATGCGGTGAGCAAGTTTGGGGTGGAAGGATTTACGCAGGTGCTGGCGGACGAACTGAAAGGCACCCATGTCGAAGTGAATGCGGTCAATCCCGGTCCGGTATCGACGGTCATGCGCGCGGCCGCTTATCCGAAAGAAGATCCCGATTCCATTCCCTCCCCGGAAGACATCATGGATATTTTTCTGTACCTCGCTTCCGATGAGAGTCGGGGCAACAACGGCAGACGGTATGAAGCCGGCGAATTTCATTTATAAACAGTATTTCCCAACAAGTTTAGTAAACATCGAGAGTGTGTGATCAGTTATGACCAATCAAAACAACAAGAAGCAATCGAAGAAGAAACAGAGTAAGTTCGGTCCGAAACAGGGGCTGAATATCCCGCCTATTTTACACTGGGCATTGATTATTCTCCTGGCCTACCTGGCGTTTCAATTCTTCATGCCCAATCAGCAGGCAGGTACGGATATTTCATATACCCAGTTGAAACAAGCGATTCAGGAAGGGCGGGTGGAACAGGTCACCTTCAACGGAGATCAGGTGACAGGCTTGTATACAGGGGATGAACCGGAGAATGAACGCCGGTTTCATACGGTGATTCCACCCTATCGAGACGAATCGTTAAATACCCTGCTCGAACAAAACAATGTGACAGTGAAAGCCAAGAGCACCCGGACGAGTACCTGGGATACGCTCCTGGTGACGGTCCTTCCGTTTCTACTCATCCTGGGACTCTTTGTTTATCTGGGATACCGGGCGCGACGGCAGGCAGGTGGACTGATGTCCATTGGCAAATCGAAAGCGAAAATGTTCTCGAAAGAACAGTCCCAGACGACCTTTGATGACGTGGCCGGATATGAAGAGCAGAAGCAGGCGCTCCAGGAGACCATCCGGTTCCTCCAGCGGCCCGAGGAATTTCAGCGGCTCTCGGCCAAAGTTCCGAAAGGGGTCTTGCTTATCGGACCGCCCGGGACCGGAAAAACGCTGGTCGCACGGGCGGTGGCAGGGGAAGCGGATGTCCCGTTCTTCCATCTCAGCGGATCGGATTTCATGGAGATGCTGGTTGGCGTAGGCGCCAGCCGTGTACGTGATTTATTTTCCAAAGCAAAGAAGAATAGTCCCTCGATCGTCTTTCTTGATGAGCTGGATTCCATCGGGCAGCGTCGCGGCGGCGTGCGGGTCGGGGGCGGTCATGATGAACGGGAACAGACCCTGAACCAGCTGTTGAGTGAAATGGACGGATTTGAGCCCACCGAGGGAGTGATCGTGATGGCCGCCACAAACCGGCCGGATGTGCTGGATGAAGCGCTGTTGCGTCCGGGGCGGTTCGACCGGCGTATCCAGATGGACCTGCCGAATATGAACGAACGGCATGCGATTTTGAAGGTGCACACCAAGAAAGTCCCGTTGGATGATGATGTGAATCTGGAAAACCTGGCCAAATCCACGCCGGGACAGTCCGGAGCCGACCTGGAAAATCTGGCCAACGAGGCGGCGATCACGGCGGTGAAGGATGAAGCGGATGTGGTGAATAAGCGGCATTTCCAGATTGCGCGTGACAAAATCATGATGGGGATGAAACGCACCAGTCTCATTCTTTCCGAAGATGAGAAGGAACGTATTGCCATACATGAGTCCGGCCACGCGTTGGTGGCGGAATTGCAGGATGAGACCGATCCGGTGGAAAAAGTGACCATCATCCCGAGAGGAAAATCACTGGGGGCCACCCAGCAGTTACCGGAAGATGAACGGCATAACTACAGCCAGACCTATCTGGAACAGCGGATAGCCGTGATGATGGGCGGACGGGCTGCCGAGAAGCTCGTGTTCGACGAAATTACCACCGGTGCAGAAAATGATCTGGTGCAGGCCACCAAGATCGCCCGGAAGATGGTGAGCAACTGGGGAATGAGCGAGAAAATCGGAAATATTGCGTTCCGTCAGCAGGATGGGGAAGTCCGGCAGCGGTGGATTCAGAGCGAACAATATAGCCAGCATCTGGCTGAGTTAATCGATGATGAAGCCAGGAAAATATTGGAACGGTGTTTCGAAAAGGCGTATAATATATTAACGGAATACCGTGATGGGCTGGAAAACCTGGCGCACCAGCTGCTTGAAAAAGAGGTAATCCAGAGTGATGAGTTACGAGAG
Organism: bacterium; assembly: GCA_035267465.1. Taxonomy (GTDB): domain Bacteria; phylum Fidelibacterota; class JAANXI01; order JAANXI01; family JAANXI01; genus DATFLS01. The sequence continues at coordinate 103 of DATFLS010000661.1, read as the reverse complement.
ATCCTGCAGGGAGAACTCGTGGAAGAGCAATCCAAAACGCCTCAAGCAGCGGAAAATTAACCGGGAGTATGCATGCGAAGAGTACATATCTTGCAGGTTCTGG
>DATFLS010000660.1:0-6409 GCA_035267465.1 bacterium | reverse complement strand
CGCCCTCTGCTCATTCCCTGGAAGCAGTACATCCACCGGTACGAGCAGATACAGTTTTCCTTCCTGCAATTTTTTGAGCAGCTCTTTTCCACGAGGAGTACTCTGTAAACTCTGATAAAGTAGTTTTAAAAGGGCCAGAATCTTTTGCTTACTCTTCTCATCCAGTGTATTCAGGTTGGCCACCTGAATCTGCGATTGCTCCGGGCGAACCACGATGTCTCCGCCGGAATCGACCTTGTCCGCTGATGTATCCCCTGGCCGGTGCTTAACGGTGGACATCGATTCCGTTAAAAATACGTCAAACCTCTCGGCACTCGATTCAACAGATCGAGCATTTTCCCTGCCCGGGGCTGCCCACGTGGAGGTTTTTTCACTATGGATCGGAATAAAATACATTAGTCAGTATTCTGTGCTCTGCTTAATTTTTCACTTAAAATCGCCGCACGTTCGGGTTCAATTGCGGAAAGCAGCTCGGCTGCATATCGATCGCGCATGCCTTTCAGTATCCCTACAACCATTGTATCATCAAGCCTTGAGAGAATATTTGCTGCTGCGTTCGTTTCCATTTGACTGTATATTTTGGCCAGTTGTTTATAGTCCGGTTTCTTAGTTGTGTCTGATTCATTTTCCTGGGCCGATTCAATCTCCGCAGCTTCTAGTGCAAACTTCGATCCAGACTCACGTTCCAGAATCTCACCATTGACTATGGCATAATCTGTCCCCTGGATGGTATCAGTCTGAGTGGAATCAAGAGCCCCCAGGCTGCTATCTCCCCGGGCGGCGGTCATTGAATCGGACGCTGCCACAGCCGCGCTGTCTGATTGCACGCCGGACTCCGGCGTCATCCCCGACGGTAGTTGAAATAGCACGATAAAGAAAAAGGTACCGAAAAATGCTAACGGTAATGTAGCCGCCACATACAACAGCCAGTACAGCATCGACTTCGAAGAGCTTTTCTGCGATGGTCCCTGCTCATGATCCATCAACTGATTCGCCATATTCTACTCAATCCGCTTTCCTGAATGGTTTCAATTGAGATAACTCATCGATGATTTTCTGTTCGGCGGAATCTTTCCTCCGGAGAAACTTTTCATAAGCGCGTTCTTCGAGCTTATCTATCATACTGGTTTCCTGGGCCGCTTCAATTAAATTGGTGCGCTGTATCTCAACTGCCTCTGTTGCTGTGAGCACATTTTGGTTCTGCTGTTCAACGTATTTCTCCACCTGACGCTGATACGATGTATACTTGTGGAACTCATGACCTTGAATCGTCATCAGGCGCTTCTGTTTCAATTCATCCAGGAACTTCCGTTCCCGCTCCTGCACTTCTGCCAGGTGAGTCTGCTCCTCCTGGAGCTGTTGCTTTGATGCCGCCAGCTTTTGCTCCTCAATATCTTGCTGGAGCTGTCGTATCTTCAGTACTTTTTGCAGTCGAAAATTGTATTTATTCATCACTGTTTATTCAAAATGCTCGTAAGTTGTTGAAGTGACTCTTCAAAATGATCGGCCTCGCGAATATCCTGGCGCAGAAACTCACGCAACGGCTCTATCAACGCGATGGCGCGATCAATTCGGGGATTACTCCCTTTCACATACGCCCCGATGTTAATCAGATCTTCGGCCTCCTCATAACTGGCCAGTACCTGGGTTAACTCATTTGCCAGTTGTTGATGTTCCGGCTCCGCCACATCAATCATAACCCGGCTGACGCTCTGCAAAACGTCAATCGCAGGATACTGGTTCATCATGGCGAGTTTCCGGGAAAGCACTATATGTCCATCCAGGATGGATCTGGTTGTATCCGCTACCGGGTCGGCCATATCATCACCTTCAACCAGGACAGTATACATCCCAGTGATGCTTCCCCCGGCTGCAGCTCCCGCTCTTTCCAGTAACTTCGGCAGCATACTGAAGACCGACGGCGTATATCCCTTTGACGCGGGTAATTCTCCCACTGCCAAACCAATCTCACGCTGCGCCATCGCTATACGGGTCACAGAGTCCATCATGAACATCACATTCTGTCCCTGATCCCGGAAATACTCGGCAATTGCCGTCGCCATCATTCCACCCCGGACTCTGATAAGCGGCGCCTGATCCGAAGTCACAGCTATCACCACGGATCGCTTCAATCCTTCTTCACCCAAATCTTTTTCGATAAAATCGCGAACTTCTCGTCCCCGTTCGCCAATCAGAGCAATCACATTCACATCCGCATGTGTGTTCCGGGCAATCATCCCCAGGAGAACACTCTTTCCGACACCACTGCCTGCAAAGATGCCCACCCGCTGACCCTGCCCGCAGGTCAGGCAGGTATCGATTGCCCGGATGCCGGTCAACAGAGGCTCAGTAATCCGGCTACGGGATAACGGATCCGGCGGATCATTCTGGATGGGTTGCATTTTCTCTCCGTGAATCGGTCCCTTACTATCCAGAGGTCGGCCCAATCCGTCCAATACACGTCCCAGTAATTGCTTCCCGGCGGGCACCACAGAGGAATGGACGTTCTTTTTCACCGTATCGCCGGGCGAGATCCCGCTGACTTCCGCATAGGGGATTAACAGAATCTGATCGTCCCGGAATCCTACCACCTCTGCAATGGTATGTTTCCGGGTTTCCTGGCTCATGATAACACAAGTTTCTCCCACCGATGAACGGGGCCCTGTTGCTTCAATCATCGGACCGACCACTTTCCGAACCCGACCCTGCTTCTGAACCAATGTGGCGTTTTCTATAACAGGGAGTAAATTTTCGAACACCGCTATCCTTCTTCCGTCATATTATGATAGAGCTCTTCAGCCAGTTGTGTGAGTTTCGTTTCAATCTTTGCGTCGATTGTTTCCATATTCGTGTGAACAACACAACCTCCCCGTGCCATCGAAGCATCCTTTTTGAATTTCACACCATCCGGCAGCTCCTCCAGTACGGTTGATTGTTCCGTGATGTACGAATAATCCTCCGGATGCAGCTCAAGCGATACCACCTCCAGGTTCTTTGCATACGTCAAGGTTTCCTTCACAATATGGGCAATTTTTTCCCGGTCTATCGATATTTCCGCCTGAATAATATGCCGGGTAATCTGCAGTGCCAGATTGAGCAACCCGAGTTCGGCCTCTTTTTGCAGACGCCACCGGCTGTCATCTATTGCATTGATAATCTGTTCAAATGCCCGGATATCCTTCTGAAACCGCTGTTCAAATTCCTTCTTGCCTGCCTCGATTCCGGCAGTAAATCCTGAGTTATAAATATGCTCTCGCTCCCGGCTATAGTTTTCTTCCAGCTGGGAGATGATATGCCCAAGATTCTCGGCTTCCTCGTCCTCCTCCTGATCCTGCAGTTTGGCCATACTGCGCTCAAATTCTGATAACGGCAGATCCTGATAGGCATCCGCGTGTTCCTCGCGGGCGGGCTCGGCTTCGCTGCCGGGAGAATCAGCCAACGGAGCTGTCCCCTCATCACAGGAGATTCCGATTACTTCCTCATTGACGCGTACGACCTCATTAATCAACGATATCCTCTTTGCCTCCCTCGGTTTTGATGATAATCTCACCCTCTTCATCCAGGCGTAGGATGGTATCGACGATTTGTCGTTGGGCATTTTCCACTTCGCTCAGCCGCACCGGTCCCATAAATTCGATCTCTTCCAGCAACATCTCCGATGCCCGCTTGGACATGTTCTGGAGAATGCGCTCTTTGGTTTCATCGCTGACGGCTTTCAACGCCAGGGTGAGCACCTGGGTATCGACCTCTTTCAAAATACGCTGGATCGAACGATCATCCAGGGTGATAATATCTTCGAAGACGAACATCAAATTCTTGATTTCGGTCGCCAGTTCGGGATCCTCCTGGGCAATTCCCTCCAGAATTTTCTTCTCCGATGTGCGCCCCAACATATTCAGAATCTCGGCCGCCTGCTTGACGCCGCCTAATTTCTCACCCCCCTGACTGAAATCAATGCGGGATTCCAGAATCTGTTCGACTTGCTGAACCGTATCCTGCGAAACACTATCCATGGTTGCGAACCGATGGATCACCTCTTTCTGCAGTTCAACCGGCAGATCATTCAGAATCGCTCCCGACTGATCCGGCTCGATTTGTGCCAGTACCAGCGCAATAGTCTGGGGATGTTCCTTCTGAATAAAGCTCAGCAACTGGTTGGGATCCACCTCACGCAGCACATTGAATCCGGTGACCTGCATGGAACGACGCACGCGCTGAACTATATCCAGCGCTGCTTCAGGACCGAGTGCCTGCTCCAGAACTTCATGAGCGTAATCCAGGCCACCCATCGCGATATATTGTTGAGCCTTTACCATCTGATAAAACTCAGCAACAACCTTTTGCATTATCTCGGATGGCACACTTCCCAGACTGGAAATCTCCCGGGTGATGACCTCGACTTCCTCTGAGCTCAGTTCCCGAAAAATCTTGGACGACGATTCACTTCCCAGTGCCACCAGCAGGATTGCCGCCTTGGTCCGGTTCGATACTTTCTCAATCGCGTCGGGAATCCTTCGCTTCTTCACTGTAAGTTGTTCCGGCATACTACTCCTCTGAGTCAACTAGCCAGGTTCGTAATAAATTGGTAACCTGTTCAGGTTCTTTTTCAGAAAATCTTTTTATGGCGGCCTGTAATTGGGCCCGCTCGGTCACCTCCTCGGAGAGCTCGATATCCCATTCCGGCAGTTCATCCCCCTCTCCTTCTGCTAACTGTTCGCCGCCCTGTCCATCTTGCTTTCCTTCTCCCATAAACGGAATATCCCCGATAATAACTCGTGATCGCTTAATGACATTTCTGAGCAGGAGGATAAAGAAAATCACCAATCCGGCACTTAATACCTTGCTAATAAGTCCCTGCCAGAATTGCCGTTTCTCCATATCCGCCAGCTGTCGCTCCTGCTCTTCCAGTTCAGACATATCAAATTGCACATTGGAAATCTCAAATTGATCTCCCCGGTCCAAATTGTATCCGACTGCAGCTTTGACGATTCGCTCCAGGCGCGCTATCTCCTGAGGATCTCTGGGTTGATACACCCGAGTGCCATTTTCATCGGCCGAATAGGTCCCATCGACCAGGACGGCAATATTCAGCCGTTTGATATTTCCGACCTCATTTATGATACTTTGCACCGTCCGGTTAAATTCATAATTGGTAATGGTGTGTTCCTGGCTGCTGGTCGTCTCCGGGTTGAGATTCGCATTGGGATTGTTCGCCGGAGCATTCGGGTTAATCGCACCGGCCGGATTGGGGTTGGTCGTGTTCGTATTCTCAATAATCTCCTCACTGCGAACAATCACATTATCCGGATCATAGATTTCGCGGGTTTCCTCAATCCGCTCAAAACTGAGATCTGCCGTCACCCGGACGATGGATTTGCCATACCCCAGCACTCCATCCAGCATACTCTGGGCTTTCTGGGCAAGATATTCTTCCGTTTTCTGTTGAAAGGCATGCTGAGTGGAGGTTTGTGACACATCTCTGGAACCGGTTGCTTCGGTGAGCATATTGCCGGTGGCATCAGCGATGGTCACATTGCCGGATTCCAGCTGTTCCACACTGTTGGCAACCAGATGCTGCATCGCTTCGACCTGCTCAGGTCCAAGTTTTTTCTCCGTGCGAAGTTTGACAATAATAGCCGCGGTGGGTTCGCTCTCATCCTCCCGAAACAGCGCCTCTTCCGGAATCACCAGATGCACCCGGGCGCTCTCCACCTCTTCCATCTGTTGAATGGTGCGCTGCAGTTCACCTTCCAGCGCCCGCTTATAATTGACCTCCTGGACATATTCCGTCATCCCGAAATTCGTTTGATCAAAGATTTCATACCCCACTACTCCGTCATTCGGGATCCCCTCATTGGCCAGATTCATCCGAACATCAAAGACCTGTTTGGTCGGCACCAGAATGGTCGTTCCGCCATGATCGTATTTGTAATTGATGCTCTGCTCCTGCAAATACTCCACAATTCTCCCTGCATCAGCCTGTGATAATCCGGAGTATAGCACCCGGTATTGTGGCTTGTTTAACCACACCAGGACCAGAATCAACAGCGTCAGGATCCCCACGGACATCGCACCGATTAATATCTTCGATTTTTGAGGGATCCCTGCCGTCGCGTCTTTGAACTTCTGGATAAAATCTTGAAACATGCAGTGACCGTTCTACTAGAATCGGAGATTCATGACTTCACGATAGGCATCTAACAGCTTATTACGAATTTCTACAGTTAACTTGAGCCCGATGTCGGCTTTGTCGATCGCCACCATCACATCATGTAGATTCTCAACGTGACCCTTGGAAAAATCGATGACCATCTCGTCTGCTTTCTTCTGCAACCCATCCACCTGTCCGAAGGCTTCGGTAAGCACATCTTGAAAGGAGGGGTTCTGCTCCCCCTTCTCGATTTCACTG
>DATFLS010000659.1:0-2707 GCA_035267465.1 bacterium | reverse complement strand
AGCAGGCGGGGTGGAGATGGTCTCCTGCAGCGTACCGGAAGCCCAGTCATTACTGGATGCCGGGCGTATCCGCTGCCTGGCGGTGATGTCAGAAGAACGGCTGTCGAGTATCCCGGACGTGCCCACACTCCAGGAATTGGACATTCCGTGGACGGCCCGCACATGGCGGGGACTGGCAGCGCCGGAAGATATGCCGGATCATAAATTTCAGGTGCTGGTGTCAGCCGCCAGGGACGTGGTCACCAGCCCGGAATATAAAAATTTCCTGCACCAGGCCGGCTTCGGATATGCTGCCCTGCCGCCTGCGGAATTCGAACAAACCCTTCAGGAGGAGGACGAACAATACGGCGAAATATTCCGCAGCGAGGCCTTTCGATCTGTGCGGACACAAGAATACGGCCCCATGCTGGTTCCCACAATTTTGTTTGTCTTACTGGGGCTCACCCTCCTCGGACTGCTAATAACCGGCAATCTCCGGCTGCCGGATGATGCCCAGGAATTGACGAAGGACGGGCTCATCCGGGTGGGGTTGACCATCGGGGCTGTCGTTCTCTATCTCATCCTTGCCGAGTCCATCGGTTACATCTTCACCATGGCGATTTTATTGGGGATGTTATTCTGGTGGTTCAGAGTGAAATGGTACGCTGCGGTTCCGGTCATACTTGTCCTGGTCCCGCTGACTTATCAACTGTTCGCGATTTATCTGCGGGTTCCACTGCCCTGGGGCTGGTTAGGATGGTAACATGAGCGGAGCATTTTTCCAGGCAATTCAGCAAATGGTTCTGACGCCGGAGATCTGGCTGATTATTCTGTTGTCAGCGACCTACGGGGTCTTCGTCGGAGCCATTCCCGGATTAACCGCCACGATGGCTGTGGCCCTGTTCGTTCCCACCACCTACTGGCTCGATCCGATCCCCGCGCTGGCAGCGATTGTGACGATGGTCGCCTGTGCTATCTTTGCCGGCGATATTCCCACCACGCTCTTGCGTATTCCCGGCACACCCGCATCAGCCGCGTACGTCGACGATGCCTATACCTTCACCAAGCAAGGACAGGCGGATCGCCCGTTGGGTACAGCCCTCCTTTGCAGCGTACTCGGCGGGTTGTTCGGTGCTGTGGTCCTGATGATACTCGGCCATCAGCTGGCCAGGATTGCCGCCATGTTCAGCGTGGCGGAGTACTTCTGGCTTTATCTGCTGGGGTTGAGTTCGGCCGTGGTAGTTTCCCGGGGATCGACAACCAAAGCAATGTTAGGATTATTCATCGGACTCATTCTGGCGACGGTCGGACTGAGCGAGGTCCACACCCAGGCCCGGTTCACCTTCGGACAGCCGGAATTATTCGAAGGCATCAATTTTATCCCGGCGATGATTGGGTTGTTCGGCCTGTCGGAAGTGCTCCGTAATTTGATTTCACTCAGGGATTCCGATGCGGTGGGTGAAGGGAAATCTTCTGGTGAGACCCGGCCCCGCAAATCGATATTGCACTGGATTTTCGTCGAACCCTTCGTCACGATATTGGGCCCGGCTGTGCGATTATTTTTACGGCGCAAGCGGCACTGGTTACGCTCCGGAAGTATCGGGGCTGTGATCGGGATGCTCCCCGGCGCCGGCGCGGATATCGGATCCTGGGTGTCGATCGCGGCATCCAAACGGTACAGCGAAAAACCTGAGAAATACGGCAGTGGGTCACTGGAAGGAGTGGCGGATGCCACGACCGCCAATAATGCAGCCCTTGCCGGCAGCTGGATTCCTGCACTGGTCTTCGGGATTCCCGGTGATTCAATCACGGCAATAGTCATCGGGGTCCTCCTGATGAAGAACGTCAATCCGGGACCGGAAATCTTTGAAAAGCAGACCGCGTTGGTCTACAGTATATACCTCGCGTTTATCCTGGCGAATCTGATACTGATTCCCATCGGATTGATGGCAATTCGGGCCGGCCGGTATGTGGTGCGGGTGCCTCAGCGTATTTTGCTGCCGGTGATTCTTTTGTTCTGTATCATCGGGTCCTTCGCCATCAAAGGTAGTTATTTTGATGTCGGTATCATGCTCGGCATGGGAATCCTGGGGTACTGGCTGGAGCGGAGAGAAGTGCCGCTGGGGCCGGTGGTCCTGGGAATTATACTGGGTGGTCCGCTGGAGGCCCGTTTTATCCAGACTATGACAGGATCCGGGGGATCGCTCCTGGCGTTTTTTAACCGGCCGGCCGCCGCCATTCTGGGCGTGATAACCATCTTTCTCTGGGTTTCCACGGCTGTACGCAACATGATGGCCGGGCGACAGGGAGGAGACGTGAATAATGGTCCCTCCCAATAGGATTTTTTAAGGCTGATTGCCACAGAAAAATTAGCCTGACCCGACGTGCCGGAGAATGAAACAAATATAAAGAGAGTAGAGAGTATAAGAGGAAACAGGAAAGAGTCCTCCCCCAGGAGGTGCTATGAGAGGGAAAGAGTCTTGACATGAAGGCAATCTTTTCTATTTCCTCTTTACTCTTTTCTATCTCTTCCCTGAATGTCAATTCTTATGGGATTTAAGAATAATCCGGAGTAAGAAGTAATGCTTCGATAACAATTCAAACATGAGGGTATCGGAATGAATGAGCCGTTTGACAAGCAGGTGTTCCGGCATATTCGGGAAGCCGGTGTCATCGCTGTACTCGTCGTTGATGAGGCAGAGGATGCCATCCCCCTTGCACAATCACT
>DATFLS010000658.1:0-4322 GCA_035267465.1 bacterium | reverse complement strand
CCAGAGATCGATCGGCGCCCGATCCTGCGGACCTGATTCCTTACCCTCGTATTTATCCCAGTGGGATATCTCCGGGATGCACCTTAATACCCGGCAGCAGGGCCGAATGGACCTGTCGGGACTGTCGCAGCCAGCTGCGGTCTCAAACCTCTAATTTACCCGGACCTAATTGCCTGCTGTCTGGTAGGGTCCGGGTGAGATTCATTGTCATCCGGACATTTGGGGTTACCCCCTGCCTACTGCCCACTGTTTTTAGCCGGGCCCGGAGAATGGGCACTTTCCTCTATTCTCTTACTTCTTAACGAGCCTGTCGAAAAAGTCTGTTTCTGAAAAATATAGACTACATAAGTTCAATATTTACAATACACGTTTTTAGAATTATTGACTTATTCGACAGTCTCAACTACTCTCTGCATTCGTCCCAGAGGGATCTTCGAGGTGTGCTCTTCCTTTCAGGGACAATCAGAATTCGAATTAAAAATTATAGGCAGGATTTTGAGGGACAAAATCTTCAGCGGTTAATTCCGGCTGCGTATTTACATCGAGATAGTGATAGTTTTCCACCAGCGTATTGGTGTGATCCCAGATCTGGATTCGATTCGGCAGATGAGTAGTGAGATTAATACAAATGAGCGCCCGATGCGCGTAATAACCGGAGTGTTCCCTGGCAGGCATAATTGCCTCCAGACACCGGCTCTCCTCCCCTGCAATCCGTGTCTTGCCGTGATCGATATAGCGTACGCTATCCTGGGGATTGCTGGTGGCGGTCTGGTAATCGTTTCTGATTATGTCAATCGTATGACCAATTCCGGCATCTGTCACCGGGTGCCGGTTTTTTCTCATAATCAGTCTCCCATCCGGAGATAACCTGACGGTGATATCCGGAAAGGAGCCAGGGTGGGCGACGACCTTTCCATCTCCCCAATCTGAGTTGTACACGAGTTCTCGTCCCTGGTAGGGATCGACCGTCCATTTCATATAGATACGGTATGGCTTCTGAAATTTCAGGAAAATGGTTTCTTCCGGCAGCAGTTTGCCGCGAATTCGTTCTTGTTTTTTAAACCTACATGTATAGCCGTTTATCCTGGTATAGGCCTGGTCCATTGCTGCGATGTATTTGTTGACCTCCGCATACTGTAGTTCTTCACCCGGCAGGAGAGAAGCCACAATGAGTGAACTTCCGGCGATAACTACACACAGAACATATTTAATCGACATCGGCTGCAATCCCCTTTTTCACTGTGAGTGCAATACGAGTTATACAATGTTAGATATTCCAGGTTCGAACAGATCAATGAGTATCGAATCCGGTATCGTGATGCCACAACTATTTATATCGGTGGATTGGTGTAAGCCGAAAGCGAAACTCGATCTCTGGGAACTGTTGGTGCAGGTGTTGTCTCAGACGGTCAAGCACTTGTTCAGTTTCCTCGTCCGAGAGCCCATGTTGTAACATCAAATCCATGATTGCCAGATGATGATGTTCAGAATCGACCACCCGCAGTTCATGGTAACTATGGAGATGTTCTTCTGTTCTGCAGAGATCATCCATTAACATACGCAGCTGCCGGACCTCTTCTGAGTCCACGGAAATCGGGTCCAAATGGACCAGGGCATATGCATTCAGATCCTGGTAGAGACGGTTTTCTACCTGCTCTGCGATATCATGCAGCATGATGGGATCCTCCCGCTCACTGACCTCGATATGCAAGTTGATATATCGGTGCTGTCCATAACTATGTACCGTGATATCATGGACATCAATCACCTGGTCGACGCTGCACGCCAGGGATCGAATTCGTTCGATGAGTTCTTTGGTAGGAGGTGTACCCAGCAGGGAATCAATGGCGTTCCGGGCGATGCGGATCCCTGAATATATCAAAATCGCCGCCACCCCGAGTCCTCCGAACCCATCCAGAGAGTGGATACCCAGCATGCCTCCGACGAGCGAAATCAGGACCAACACCGACGAGATCGCATCGGACCGATGGTGCCAGGCATCCGCCTGCAGAGTGTCGGAGGTGATCAGTTCTCCCATGATCTTGGAAACCCGTCCCATAAGCTCTTTTGCAAGAATCGTCATGAACACTACCAGCAGGACCCACAGACCTGCCCGGATGACCTCCGGTTCGATAATTTGTCGGATGGCAGACCGAATAAATTCAATTCCCGCCACAATAAGCAATATGGAAATAATCAGCGTTGCAATATACTCCGCGCGTCCATGACCATAGGGATGCTCCGGATCAGGTGGTTTACTGGAAATCTTAAATCCGATGATAACCACGACCGAGGTTGCGGAATCGGAGAGCGAGTGTAACGCATCCGCAATCAGTGCCAGGGAATTGGCCAGGATACCGACCACCAGCTTGATCGCGAACAGCAGAAAATTGAGGAATATGCTTAACCAGCCCTCCAGCAGACCGTACTGAGCCCGGACTCCGGGATCCTGCAGCTGCTCTGCGTCCGGGATAAACAGCCCTGCCAGCCAGCGTGTGAATGCTTTCATAAGCGCCTGATACTCACACCGATACTCATGAGTTACTCCATCCGATCCAACACAAAATATAACGAACTATGGAAGAAATTCAGAATAAAAGTGCCGATACGCTTGGAACCGTCAAAATAATCCGCACATCATCGCATCGGGCATAATTTCAAGTCATGTCAGAGAGGCAAGAGCAGGCCCCTCGAAGGTAAGCCCCGGCGGCGTAACCTCTTTGATGAGTGCTGGCATCTCGGGATAGCTACTATCCTGCTGCTCGAAACAAACACAGATATGTTATTGCACCAGATATACTGTCATAATGATGCAAGGCGGGAACGCAGAGCTCCTGGCAGATAGTACTCTCCGTCGAAGTATTCCAGAAGAGAAAATCCACCCTGTGATACCGAGTCCGATATCACAGGATGGACCGGAATCAGATATGTTAATCAGCCATTGTTGACAGGTCGCCAACCTCTTCGCCCATGGCTTTCGCCCGGAGGACCCGGCGCATAATCTTTCCGCTTCTGGTTTTGGGCAGTGAATCCACAATTTCCAGAACCTGGGGTTTGGCGATGGAACCCAGCTCATCGGCGACATGGTCAATGAGCTCGTCCACCAAGTCTTCCGACTCCTCATATCCGACCCGAAGCAGAACATAGGCATGGATGGCGGTGCCCTTCACTTCATCCGGAGCGCCGATCACAGCCGCTTCCGCCACCGCTTCGTGGCTGACCAGGGCACTTTCCACCTCCGCGGTGCCCAGTCGGTGGCCGGCCACGTTGATCACGTCATCAATTCGTCCGATAATCCAGAAGTAGCCGTCTTCATCCTTTTTCGCCGAATCTCCGGCCAGATACCATCCCTGGTCACTGAACTTTGACCAGTAAGTATCCACGAATCGCTCGTCATCCTGGTACAGCGTGCGCAGCATAGAGGGCCAGGGGGTTTTAATCACCAGATAGCCCTCCTCGCCCGGCTTGACGGAATTGCCTTCTTCATCCACCACATCGGCCTCGATCCCGAAGAACGGTTTGGTGGCGGAACCGGGTTTCAGGGCCAGACTCGGCGTCGGCGTGATCATGAAGGCGCCTGTTTCCGTCTGCCACCAGGTATCCATAATCGGACATTGTTCTCCCCCGATGACCTCATGATACCATTTCCAGGCTTCCGGATTAATCGGTTCGCCCACTGATCCCAGCAGCCGCAGGCTGGAGAGATCGTGCCTGTCGGGCCAGGCCCGGCCGAACCGCATTAACCCCCGGATTGCCGTGGGCGCGGTGTACAGAATGTTAATCCCGTAGTATTCAATCATCTTCCACCAGCGGTTCGGATAGGGATAGGTGGGCGCCCCTTCGTACATAATATTGGTGGCTCCCAGCAGAAGAGGTCCGTAGACAATATAGCTGTGCCCTGTGACCCAACCGGGATCAGCCGCACACCAGAACCGGTCAGAGTCTTTGATATCGAACACATACTGCAGGGTGGTCGCAATTCCCACCATATATCCCCCGGTGGTGTGCACAATGGCCTTGGGTTTTCCGGTGGTTCCGGACGTATACAACAGGTACAGCATATCTTCCGCATCCATCTGTTCGGCCCTGGATTCGCGGGTGGCGATCGGCATCTCTGCCAGTTCATGATACCAGAGATCCCGTCCCTGTTCCATGTAGACATCGCTGCCGGTCCGGCGAACCACCAGGACATTCTCGACGAATCCGACATGTCGAATGGCTTTATCGACGGTCTCCTTCAGCGGAATTTCCGCTCCGTTACGATAGCCCCCGTCCTGCGTGATCACCAGTTTGGAGCGGCTGTCCTCCACGCGCTCGCGCAG
>DATFLS010000657.1:0-4919 GCA_035267465.1 bacterium | reverse complement strand
TTCTGTTCACCAATGTTTCGCTTAGAATGAGCCGCCGATAGTTATTCGATTCACGTTGTTGAATAAACCGAAGCTGGAGTATGCATAGTCGAATTTGAGCTTGACTCCTGCTACCCCGTAATTGATCCCGAATCCCAGGTTCAGACCTTCCTCGTCATAATTGAATTTATAACCGGCCCGTAGGGCGATGAGATCAGAGTACCAATATTCTGCTCCGAGGTGCAGGCGTTCAGAATAGTCACGGGGATGCAACGCATCGACCTCAAACAACAATGACTGGTTGGATAGCCCTCCAATCAGGTCGAACATACTCATCGCTGCGCCTATTCGGAACGTCAGTGGGAGTTCGAAAGTGTTTTCTTCATATCGAATCTGAGGAGAGAAATTCCGCACACTCATTCCAAACCGGAAGCTCTGCCATCCCGGATAGAAAATCGTGCCGAAGTCGTATGCAAGGGTTGAGACCTCGTTCTTCACAGTCTCACCATCCGGCATCAGGTTTGAGCCTAATCGCTGGCTGGTGAATTTCACCTGTCCACCCACCTTAAATTTATTGGTAAGTGCACGAGCATACGACACTCCGACTGCATACGCTCCCACATCCAGATCGCCGGTTTCAACGTATCCCTGTTCATTATCGGCAACACGTGTTCCGATCAACTTTCCGTAATCAATGGAAACGAAATTCACTCCTAATACACCCCAGTTCCCGAAATCTTTCGCCAGGGCACCGGCATTCAGGTTCATATCCGCGAACCAGCTCACCCGGCTTGCAAAGAAATCTCCGCTCACACCCATTTCAGAGAGCCCGGCCGGATTATAGAACATGGCATCCGCTCCCATACTTCCCATGGTGGTCGCCCCTGCCATTGCCGCAGGCCTGGCTGCCACATCGATTTTCAGAAACTGAAATCCGGTTTGACCTACCTTTTCGATTTGCTCATCTTGTGCGCTCACACCCTGTACCAGAAACAACAGAAAGCACGTCATTCCCAGGATTGTCCAAATATTTTTATATTTCATAACAACTTTCACCTTTCTATTTTCTTTCACTACTGCTGTGTTCATAACAGTCACCCGTTATCGAACAATAGCGAATTTCGCGATGTGAGATTCCCCTTCCGGTGTTTCGAAGTGAGCCACATAAATGCCGCTCACAACACGCTGCCCCGTTTCACTCACCATGTGTTCCTCCAGCAAGTCTCCCCAGGGTTCATCACCGGATCCATCGGTGTGCTCAATTGTCTTTACCAGATCACCGCTGGTCGTATAGATTTTAATGGTGCATACCGGCGGCAAGTTGACGAATAAAATCTTATCTGGTTCGCCAACAAACTGCAGTTCCTGTGCAGAGATATTGAAAGGATTGGGAACGACTCGGATCTGGGACAGGGCAGTACCGGGAGGTCGGGTCAGGTGGGCTGACTTGGTTGTCCGGTTCATATACCGACCGCTTTCCAGTACTTCTTTCCTTTCGAAGACACCCTCTGCATTCCCTTCTCCATCATCAAATGACGTCACATAGTAAAAGTAGGCTACTCCACGTTTCGCATCGGTATCTTCGTACTCATGAGTCAGAGCGTTTTCGGTACCCTCGCCGCAGGCGAATACGCGTTCCCATTGACCAATCAGCTGATTTTCCTGAACCATCGGTCCGGGATTTCCGGCGGCACGGTATACCCTGTATCCTGCAAAGTCACTCGCCTGCTCAGCAACCTCATCCCAGGTAACCACAATTTTATTGGGCAAAGATTGCACTTCAATTGACGGTGCAGGAGGCGCGGATGGGACATTGTAATTGTTGCGAGCGTTAAACTGGGCATTATACATATTTTGGAATAACGAATCGATACTGGAGAATACCCAGCTGTCTTTGGCTTTATCATTATCAGTGGGCGCTAAATCAGGATGATCGGTATACATTGGCCGCAGTTTAAACGGGCCACTCCAGGTATCTGCGGCATTACCCGCATTCCAGGCGGTGCCAATATCCCAGGCAGTCACCGGATCAATCGAACCCATCCCCCGGGCATAGACAACAGTCACAGAATCTCCCGGGGCAAGCTCCCATGGTCCGAAACTGGATAAGCTAACTGCCCGCGCGGTCCACCAACTCACTTCATCGGGAAATTTCAGACCTGTTTCCTCTGTACGAACCTCATGGTGGGGAGTAAGTGCCGGCGGACTATCGTACATATTCATCCCAACATGCGTGGTGCCTTCCACGAGAAGATCCCAAAGTTGCTGTCTTTCCTCGTCGGTAATTTCCCAGAATTCTAACTTATCATAGGGTAAATCCTGATCATACACACCTGTAGCCTGTGGCTGCTCTCTCCAGTCACTCTCGTCCGATGGAGACGTATCGACATGCACAAACGCGTCACCGCCGGCCCAGGGCATCTCAAGATACCCGGTTCCGGGATGCGGATCACCTACATTATCGTAATCGGCCCCCCGGGTTCGAGCGGGATAGTAGTATGTCATTCTCAGGGAATCTTCCGGAAATTCCCCATAGGCACTCGTCCACCACATTTCACTATGCCAGGTGTGCCCATAGTGGGCTTCCCGCGAATAATAAAAATCCTTGATGGTTTGATTCGGCAGCTCTACCTCCTCATCAAGATCAATATCCCCGGTATTGATAAAAGTCCACTCATATAAATGATAATCATCGTGGTTCTTCTCGTCCCACCCGAAAACGCGCTGGTGAACGGTTACGCCCATCATGGTATTAAACCAGGACTCTATCATCACATCGGCGGTTCCCGGGATACGTTCCGGGGAGACGGCTTCCCCTTGCAGCGGGAAAGGTTCCTCCAGATGCACTCCATCTACAACAATAGACGGAGGTTTTTGCCGGTAATATTTGTGGATGGTGAACCCATCTTCTTGTGGTACAGGCATCCAGTTCTGGGTCGGGCTCACCTTGGCATGTCCACCACCGGCGCCCCAGATGGTATGGGTATTCCCCTCCGGATCCTCCCAATCCCGGGTTAACATATGGGATCCGGTTGTTTCCATCAGGTTTTCTACGAAATCATCAAAATAATAGTATCCAATGGTGGCTTCAGATTGCTGCTGGTCTCCGTTACTTTTAATCCTGTCATGGTATTTTCCGACCTCAATCCATTTCAGCGCCTGCCCATAGACTGAGAAAAGCAAAGGAAATACCATTACCACCAATATTAAAGTAAAAGCTGTTTTCTTCACAACAATACTCCTCTTGCTCTTTTAAAAAGTTGAATAGCCATTGAGAACTGCTTTCTATGATTCATCAGAATAGTATCATTCTCACCAGATTTCAAGTAGGCAGCCTAAAAATCAATGCGGAATCCGAAAGTGATATATCTGGGATTCAGGAATGAAAGAAAATCACGATTCGGCATATCGATATATGGTTTATCATCGCTTTTCAAATCACCTGGTTTATCATCCCCTGCAACAAATCCGGCATTCTGATATTGTTCCCCGGAATACATCGGCAGATGCAGAGAGTTCAAATATGACCGTTCGTCAATGGTATCCTCGAATCCGAGGGTTTCCAGATATTTGAGATTAAATACATTATTAATATCAGCATAGATCTGCAGATTCCTGTTCCCGAGCCTCACTGTCTTACTAATTCTGGCATCGAACTCATACCGATCTTTCCATTGCAAATTATCCTGCAATTCATAGGTTTCCAGCGGATCGTGGGTTTGATATCGGCCAGCCTGGTAACTAAAAAGCAGTCCCAACCGCCACCTGGCAAGAGGTCTGAATCCGCCAAATTGTCCGCCGAAATCGCCTGGTGTGGTCAGCATGACGTGCGCATGGGCGACCGGCCGTGGAAGTGGTTTCTCCTGTTTTGGATTCTGCAGACCTTCGATACGCTGTAAGCGTTGATCTTCATAATAATGCTCTCTTCCGAGATAGCCGGAAGTTTCAACCATATAATCATAATTCAGCCATCCGGTAATCCATTCTCCGAACCGCCGTTCAACCCGAAGTTCAAACCCACGAATATCCTCGTAATTATTACTTTCCGGAGTTGAGTAATCAACTGTGCCGCTGAAATTGGTGTAGGCCACATCGCCGGTTTGATGTGTGATATCTTTGTAATACCCGGATAAGTGAACCAGGAATTGTCCGAAGCTACTCTCCACACCCAATTCATATGCAACAGTTCTGGGAGTTCCGAGGGACGGATTACCAATGCGACTGATGCCATCCGTATCATATTGAATAGCAAACATGTCATTGGATTGTGGCATGCTATAGAAATGCCCATAGTTAAAATAGAGCTTTGAAGTGGTTGTAATTGGGTGTGAGATCCCGATTCGAGGACTGACTCTTATATGACTTTCCGTATCCTCGGTGGGGGCAACCTCTGAAAATATCGTCCGATACAGCCGGGTGAAATACTTGGAATACCTGTCCGTGGTATACCAGCCGGTATTCGGATTGTTATAATCAACCCGGACACCAAGATTCGCAATCATACCTTCGAATTCAAGTTTATCCTGGATATAGGCTCCGCCCCGATAAGGATAATTATGCCAATCCACTGCCCAATGATTATCCGGTTGACATTTGACATCCGATTCATAAAATGTATCGACATCATCATAGTTAACCAGAAACCCGAATTTCACCTGATTGAATCGATTCACCTGGCTGGTGAAGTCAAACTTCACATTGAATGTCCTGGTAGTAGAGAAATTAAAGGCTCCGCTACTTCCTTCGCCACCAGTGTACATTGCATCCCACATAGTAGCATACTGGAATGACCATCCATGGGGGACTTCATCCACCGGCATACTTCCAAATGTACGCAGGGAAGTCGTATCACGCATGGTAATCGGGCCTTCGGCGACATCATTTATTTCCACACTGGTTATCCGTAAATTATAGAACGTGTTCTGGCTAAGAACATGATC
>DATFLS010000656.1:0-16085 GCA_035267465.1 bacterium | reverse complement strand
AATCAAACGGATTTAACCTCACCTATTCCCAGCGAGTCAACCTGCTGATTATCGCCCAGAACCTGGAGCGAATAGCGGATCTGGCCACGAACATCGCAGAGGATGTTATTTTCCTGGTGAAAGCGAAGGTGATTAAACATGGCCATGAAAAGTTCACGGAATGAGTGTTCTGGTACCTTCACGTCCTGCTGAAACCAAGTTCGACAGATCCATGAAATCTGACTGCAGCTAATCTATGGAAACTTTACACGATTGTCCGAATAACAATCAGTCTTCACATAACCGGGCGCAATCCCATTCTGACCACTGGATGCGGACACTGGCTGCACATGTTCGGAAATATCAGGACCGGGTGGCCGAACAATCGCCAGCCGTGCTTCTGGATGTGGATCCGATCACGTATGAGAAGCGGTTGATTCAACCCTTCTTGCGCATGTTACGGTGGTTCCAGATTCAATCACGGGGGAGCGTGGGGATCCTTGCTTCAGCCGATAATGGGAGACAGGGAGCCCTCTATAAATGGTTGCGGCGTTCATGTCGCAAGACCAGAATGAGCGTTCCGCGTGGATCAATCATGTACAAAAATTCTGATGGAAGGGGCGGTCACGGGATCCCGGAAGCGGCTTTTCTTCCGGTCGGAGAGAATCCCGTGGCAGTTATCCGGCCGACCATCGGCACCAGTGATGTACAATGTCGGATGGACAGGAACCACACGCTCTGGATAGACGTGGGCATCACCCACCAGGAAAAGCAGACCGGCCAATACGATGCGGAAACCATCGATTCCCGGTTCGGATTGCGGCATCTGATTAACGAATCCGAGTTGCCTGATGAGATTCTCCCTTGCTGGCATGGGATCAATGATCCCGAAAATCTTCAGCATTTTTTCGATTCCGACTACGACTGGGGCGAAGTTGACGTACGGATTAACCCGTTCACCAAACGCCTCATTACCCGCCACGACAGTTTTTTAATCAGCCGCGTTCGGGATACCGAAACCATTCAATATTTTGAGACTGTGCTGGAACGCTTCAAGCAGCATGAGAAAAAAATCAAAATCGATTTTAAGCGTGGGTTTTGGGTCGTGGATAAAGTGATCAGGTTGCTGGAGAAGTATGGGTTTCAGGAGGACAGTGTGTGGTTTCACGGCAGCGTACGCGTCCTGCGGGTAAACGGGTATAGAAAACTCTCCCGGACCTATCCCGGAGCACTCATTCAGGCCACCCTGGATCGGTTCGTCCCGCTGATTTTACTGTTCCCGGCGGCAGGGAAATTTATCCTGGACCGACTGGCAGGATTCGGGGTAAATCAATTTCTGCTCTCCTGGAGAAGCTGGTACAAAACACAAATTATCGAAAAGCTGGATCGCTGGGGATACCAGGTGAATTTCTATAAAATCCGCAATCTGGAAGAATTTTTAAGCGCATCGCTCTATCTCCCGGCGTCCATCACTGCTGATTTTAATTTCCCGGAGTGGGATTATTACGGCCGCGGGTCCGGACAAAATATGAAATGGCACGAGTACCCGGAGCGGACTCCACTCCGGTGATGCGCATTCTACAGGCGAAGACCACCTTCTGCCGGATATGAATCGCTCCTGATTCTGGCATTTCCGGAAAGGCACATTTCTATTACTGGTGTACCTCAGGTCTTCGGGGCAAACAGAAAAACACTATCGGAGTTGGCAATCAGGGCTTGTGCTCACAAAAAACAAACTGATTATATCCGGTCGGAACAGGAGAATGCAACGGGGCGCCCGGCACGGGGGAATACCAGCCTCCTCCGGATAGTTGAATATTCAAACCAAAGGATTTCCTGGTGCGAACCCACCTGATACTCGTTCTATGGACAGTGATTTGTGCATGGAATACCACAGCGCCGGCACAAACCGGCCGCGCTGCCCGATATCAGCCGGGGGATTGGGTGAACTACGCCAATTTTCATTATGTCACAAGTTTTGAAGAAGGCGATCGGTACCTGTACGTTGGTACAACCCATGGGGTCTTGAGGTTCAACCAGGTGTCGGAACAATGGGAATATCCCTATACCAGTAGCAGTGGGCTGACCAATGATTATGTATTGAACCTGATCTGGGTCAGAGATAACCGCGAATTGTGGGTGATCACCCGGGAGGGCATTGATGTAATATATACAGTTCTGGATCGCTGGACCCATGTCCCGGATTCGCAAAATATGTTTGGACCTGCCATCCAGAATATCCGGGTGGGGCAAACCGCCCAGGATGTAATTCTTCGAACGGCCGGAGGAAGCAGCTATGTTTATAATAAATACAGTTATACCCTGCGGGGAAGAACCACTCCGGGAAATAGTGTACGCTGGAACGAGCAGCAACGGATTCAGGGGAATATGCCGATTTACTTCCTGAGTGAATCCTGGCATATTAATCGCATTAATAATTCCCTGGTTGATGAAGAATTCCGGGAATTTCCATTTACATTGCAGTATACCACCTCCTTTAACCGTGTATATCTGGGAACCTGGGGAGGGGGATTTATCCAGGCCGATGCTACTACAAAAGTGGGGGAGGTCATCCGGTTCGGGCCGGTAAGTACACCGGTGGGTGCGATTTCAAAAGATGAAGAAAATTTTTGGTTCGGGAGCGCACTCACGCAATTTCAGGGACCGCCTGAAATCTATGGAGAACCGGGTATTTCCAGGTGGGAACTCCAACTGGATCGATGGACTCATACCCTTCCCGAAAATGAGCACGCCATCAGAAACGCCCAAATCTATAGTATTGACGGAGACGGTCAGCGAGTCTGGGTGGGAACAAATCGCGGACTCCTGTATTATAATTTTAAAAGAGAAGAATGGTTCCGGTTTGACGAAAAACAATTAGGAACCAGTCCGATATTTGATGTGGTGGTTATGGACTCGACAGTCTGGATCGGGACGGATATTGGCTTATACAACATCGCTCATCCCAGAGGATATGTCCGCTATCGGACCCGGATTCTCGAAAATGAAATGCTGAGTGTCTATTCCCTTACGGTGAATCAGGATAAACTGTTCGCCGGGACGGAATATGGGCTCATTCAGCTGGATATCGGACAGAAAAAGCTATATTATTACAATACGAAAGGGCAACAAATAGCCAGAGAAAAGTTTCGGTTCCCTCGTGTCTATCAGGTAACTTCGTCAACCGACCGCCTGTATTATGCGGACTACCTCGGTATATATGAACTCAACCTTCGCACCAACAGATTAACGCAGCTTCCCAAACTCGGGTTACTCGCCAAATCCTCTGTCCGGGTTATAGAGGCCGACGGGCGCACAGTATGGGTCGGGTTTAACGACGGGGCCGGTGAATATGACACACAAAACAATGAATGGGAATTTTATACGGTGGAAGACGGGTTGGGAGACAATCTGATTAATGACATCCTGGTCGGGCAAGACTACGTGTGGTTTGCCACGCCGAACGGGGTGACACGATTTCGTAAAACAGAGAGAGAGTAGATAACTATGAAGCAGCTACGAACCATAAGTCTGGCGAGTATATTCCTGCTGGTCAGCTTTCCGGTATATGCCCAATTAAATATGAATACCCGGGAGGCAGGTACACCATTTTATCACATCGAAGCGTCTCGGTTTCCGACCGAGACTCAGGATAGCAGTAAAGTTGTCGTCTATTTAAAAGTGCCCTACGATGATCTGCAGTTCGTCAAATATGATAGTGTGTTTCGCGCCCGCTATGAGGTATCGGTTGTGGCACTGAATATGAAGGATATACAGGTGGACAATGAGATTGAACGGAGAGAAGTGGAAGTCAATTCCTTTGAAGAAACCAATTCCAGGGAGCTGAATGATTATATGAGGTACACCTTCCTTCTGGATAACGATAAATATAAATTCAACGTGGGGCTGATGGATCTTGATACCCGGAAAACCACCTATCGAAAACTCACCGTTGATCTCGAATCATTCGTCAAGGGGAATCTCCAGCTCTCTGATCTGGTGATCGTTGACGACATCATTAGCGATGTGAAGGGCGAGTTCGAATTTAATCCCAATGTAATTGATAAGTTGACCAGCCGGGATAAGGAATTTTACGTCTACTACACGGCCAGAGGTGTCGAAGGAACCGCTGAAGTAGAAGGGAAAATCCTGACCACCGACGGGGAAGAACTGCGCTCCATTAAGGATACCGTATCACTCGAACAAATTCCGCATGGCCATTTCATTTCGATGAACGCCAAGGATTTGAACTATAGCAAATATGTGTACCGGTTAACTGTCACCCAGGGTGAAGAAGAAGTCACGAGGAGTAAGGAATTTCAGGTGGGTTGGGTTGGGCTCTCCGGGGAAGTGACCAATCTGGATAATGCCATTGATCAAATGATCTACGTCCTCACGAGAAAAGAGATAAATAGTATGAAGGATGCGCCCCCTGAAGAAAAAAGAAAAATTTTTATGGAATACTGGGAAGAACGGGATCCGACACCGAAAACCGAAGATAATGAGTTGATGAACGAATATTTTCGCCGTATTAATATCTCTGCCGAGCAATTCAGTACCTCCATCAAAGAAGGCTGGCGCACGGATCGGGGAATGGTGTATGTCTTATTCGGGGCGCCCAATGATATCGACAGACATCCTTTTGATCTGGACAGCAAGCCCTATCAGGTGTGGTATTATTTTGATCTGAACCGGCAGTTCGTATTTGTAGACGAAACAGGCTTTGGCGATTATCGTTTGGTCACGCCTCTCCACGACATCGGGCGGTCTACCTTCTACTAATACCACACCGAGTATTTCTGAGAAATAGAGCCCCTGACGGAGGGATATGAAAAAGAAAATCGCGGTCATTCCCGGTGATGGTGTTGGGAAAGAAGTGATTCGTCAGGCGGTGAAGGTATGTCACACACTCAACGACCTGGACATCACCGAACTGGAAACCGTGCAGTTTCAGTATGATGCACATCATTACCTCGAAACGGGTATTGCCGTGCCGGATGAGGCGGTCCAGGAGATTAAACGAAAATACGATGGGGCAATCGTCGGCCCCATCGGTGATCCCAGGGTTAAAGAGAACGACTATGTGAAAGGCATGCTGCCCCGGCTGCACAATGAATTGGATCTCTGCGTCCGATATCAGCCGGTAAAATTACTCCATCTCGATCTGTACCCGTTTCTTGCCGGTATTCAGGAAAATATTCATTTTGTCCTGTTTTCCGAAAATATCGAAGGCTTCCATACCGATGCCGGCAATACCCTCAAGAAAAATCGACCTGATGAGCTGGCCTTCCAGCAATTCGTTAATTCGAGAATAACGGTCGGGAAGGTGGTAGACTTCGCGAGGGATTTTGCCAGGAACCACAACCTGAAACTTTTCCATTTTGCGGATGAAGGAGAACTTACACGGGATATTCATAATCTCTGGCAGCGGAGTCTCCGACGAATTGAACGCGAAGAAAAAGATCTGCGTATCCACGCCACTTCCGTGAAGAATATTGTGTATGGCTTACTCACTAATCCCTCTAAATTTAATGTACTGCTCCTGCCAAACCTATATATCGATGCGGTATCCACCATCGCGGCCGTGATTCAGGGCGGGGTGGGACTTTCGGCTCTTGGGGACGTGAATCCCGGAAAATTCGGATTATTCCGGCCACTGCACGGACCGGTCTCCCGGTTCGCCGGGAAGAATGCCGCCAATCCGTTCGGGGCGATTATGTCGGTACGCATGATGCTGGAGTTCTTCGGGAAGCCCGGGACCGGTCAACTTATCGAAGATGCCGTCAAATACTGTCTGGAGCATCGATTAACCACCAGAGATCTCGAGGGGAATTTCGGCACGGACGAAGTTGGCGATTACGTCTGCCAGACCCTTGAGAAATTGTATTCGCAGGACAACACAGGTTCTGACAGCGCACCGATCGCTGAGGACGCTAACAACGCACAGAACCAATGAACGAGTCTGACCGGTGCACGTTAATATGAGGGATCGGGTACCACATGCAGTCTAATTGGAAAACCGTGTTCATAGTATCCATCTGATTGATGCGGGGCTTCTTGAGAAGGGATGGATCTCGTTCTGAGGAGATCTTCCCATGGAAGGAATTCCGCCCGAACCATTTACGCTGTAAGTTAACACCCGCTGTCAACTCCATAAATAGAGTATTGTAATCCTTCTATTGTGTTCTTACTGTATAACACTTTTAAGAGTGCTTAAGAACAGAGAGTTAATACAAAATGTTGGACGGATTGAATTTACCGGTGCCCTCTAACAGCCTCTACTTCACCGCCGACAATTATAAAACGTGGCCGAACTGGAAAAACCGGGTAAAACATCCCGCGAACCATATCCAGATAGCCGACTCCTCCATTTCCGTGGAAAGGACATTCCATGCGGGAAGAGCCGGCGCTAGTGGCCCCAGGTACAATCGGTGTAGAAACTGTTGAAAAAGTCAATAATTCTAATAAAGTCTATTGTAAATATTAAACTTATGTAGTCTGTATTTTTTAAAACGGAGTCTTGCGAAACTTTCCTTAGATGCAAAATTATAAGAAAGAATCCAATAAGACATGGTTACAATTTTGAAATTAAATGTTTCTTATTAACCTCTATAGCGCTAATTTTTCTAAAATTAATGAGTCTATTTAGAAAACGCGAAGATCGCGAAGGCCGCAAAGAACGCAAAGAAAATTTAAAATATAACAATCAAAATAGTGTAAGAATTATTGCACTTATTTGATAAACATAACAATTATAAGTTCGGTTCAGTTTCCTGTATCAGGTTCATGTTTTCTAAACACTCTCAAAATTAATAGATAATAATAGGAAAAGGCTAAATCAATGAATGATTTTGAAAAAGTTTTTGGGAAATATGCAAATTCAAAGGTATTTCTAAATGATTTAGAAGATTTCCTTACATTAACTGCAAATAAAAAAGAGAAATTATTAAGTGCATTTATTTCTTCCGAATACCGAACCTATTATTGTCTCCACAGTCGAAATTTAGCAGAACTGCTTGAGGTTGAAGATGAAAAAGCCCATTCAATATACCATGTATTTGATTTCATTGCTTATAAAATATTAAAAGACAACACAGTTGAGGAAATAATTGCCGCATTCAATTCAAAAGATTATAATAAGAAAGATATATCATCTACTGGAATTATACTTCAAAAACTGGATTCCCCGGAATTAGAAGAGCAATTAACAAATTTAGATATTATAGATGATGAAATAGGGGCAATTAATCCACATTGGCCATTGATTGAGTTCCATATCGATACAAGAGCTATATATAAAGCCGGGAGAATAATAAAGACTTTGCCATTAGCTTTAATTCAATTCAAGGCTAGACACGATGATGAAAATAAAATCACTATGGAACTGACAGCTGATGATATTGATTTAATTATTGATAGTTTAACTGATATCAAACAAAAATTATTAGAGTAATATATCGCCTATAATTTCAATTATTGGACATATATTTGTAAAGGGGATACTCATGAAAACTTATTCTGCAAATAAAGATAGATACGTGAAAAATGATTTATCTTGGATGGGACATTTGGTTGAGGAACATGAGTCTTCTTATCCCTACTACAACTTTTTTGCAGTTGGTTTATCACATGAACCAGATTATTGGTTAGAACACAAAAATGTCACCAGAACAATAAATAAAGGAAAAATAGATTCCTCAAAGAACCAGAAAGAGGAAAACTTCCAAACCGCCAAAGAAAAATTTAATAGGTTGTTACCAAATTTATTGGATGAACACCAAGATAAATATGTAGCAATCGTTGAGGATACCTATGAAATTAACGAAAACAAAACAGAATTAATTAACTCTGTTATCGACAAGTATGGATATAAGTCGATGTATATTGAGAAAATTGCAGAAGAATTGGAAGTTATAAAGTTACGTAGCCCCAAATTATTACAATAATGACAAATGGCAAGCACTCCTTCGTTTACAGCCTCTTACGAAAAAGTTGGAATAACATTACCCTCTGCTCCTATTATCTCATTAAATTTACTAAAACCTGGAAGTGAATCTAGTATACAAGAAAAATTCATTTTAGATACTGGTGCCGACCAAAGTTGTATAACTTTCGATATATTTAAAAGATTAGATTTAGAGTATTTTGGTGATGCAGCCGTTAACGTAGGTGGCATTACTGGTAGATCTCGTTGGAGAAAGACGGCGGTTCAAATTGAAACACCTTTCGGATTTAATAAGATTGTTGAAGTACTCATAAACCCCCAATCAGATGATAATATAGTTGGGAGAGAATTGCTCAATAGATGGAAAATACTATTTGATGGCCCTGGCGAGCAATATACTATCTCAGTTCCCTAATTTTGTACCGAATCCCAATTATACTGATGAGACTACTATAGAAACCACGAATGAACACGAATTATCACTAATTATATAAAAAAATAAATAATAAACATGATATTATGTATAAATAAAACAATAGTAGATCATATTTCTACTATGATAAATGCAAAAGATTTCCGCTACACTTTTTAGACCAGACTCACTGATTCTATGTATAAGATATATCCCAGAGTTTCTTGGGGAAATAGGATAAAAAATTTAAGTATTTCTTCCTCCTGTAGAGGGAGCAGGTTGGGGTGGACTTTACGTCCTTCACATTCTCCGGTGAGATTCACCTTTCATGAAATTCTGACTGAAACCAAAGTGATATAATATCCATGAAGCCGATTCGTTTTCTCCACACCGCGGATTTACACCTGGGCAGTCCGCTGAAAAGTATCGGGGCGGTGTCCGGTGCCATTCGGGATCAGTTGCAGAATGCCTCGTTCCGTGCCTTAGAAAATATCATAGACGCCGCACTGCTCCATGAAGTGGACTTTGTCGTATTTGCCGGCGACGTGTTCAATGCCGATTCGCGAAGCATTCACGCGAACCAGCGACTCATCGAACAACTCGCCCGGCTCGGGGAGATGCAGATTCCTGCATTCCTCATCGGCGGCAATCATGATCCGGTGACGGCGCTGCATCAGGAATCCCTTGCCCTGCCATCCAACGTCACCGTCTTTCCCAGCGAAGAGGTCGGACAGGAAATCGTGCTGAAGGACGGCGATCCGGTTGCCAGAGTGCTGGGGCAATCCTACCGCGGAAAATCGGACAGCCGGAAAATGTATTCCGGTTTCACCGTCCCGGATACGGCTCTGTGGAATATCGGAATACTCCACAGCGCCCTGGATACGCAAAATAAAAATTACGTGCCGTGTACGATCGGCGATTTGCAGTCGAAATCCGACATGCATTATTGGGCACTCGGCCATATTCACAATCAGCAGGTCGTATCGGATGAGTTCCCGGCCATTGCCTATCCCGGGATCCCCCAGGGAAGAGATATCGGTGAACCCGGGATAGCAAGCTGCCTGCTGGTTGAACTGGAATCGGAGTCACCGGTGACGTTTACCCGGATTCCTACCGGTTCCATTGTCTGGCTGAACGAGGAATTTTCACTGGAACGGGATTGCACCCGAACGCCGGAGACGCTGGATGAGCTGGCGAGAGCCATAGAATCCGTCGCCTGGGAGCGAGTGAATGAATTTCTGGAAACCCAAATGGCCACCTTCTCCGATGACAACAGCAATCTATGGGATCTGGTCGAGGGGGTGATACTCCGGTGGCACATCACTGGCCGGGGAGCCATTCATACCCGGCTTACCGAAGATAGATCGGAAGCCGCCGGTTATTTCACCGGTGAACTGCGGAAACGGCTGGAAGACCGGTATCCCTTCATCTGGACGGAATCGGTGCAGATCCGGACCAGCCCGGCAATTCCGACCCTGGAGCAGCTCGCAAAAGAAAGTGAGACCTTCCGGGACATCGCAGAGATGATAACGGCACTGCACAATGATCAGACCACCCTCCCGGACATCTATGATGTGATCGGGGAAATATGGGAAACCGACGGCGATCCCGAATCGCTTTCCCCGGAGAAGTTTTTGATGACGGACCAGCTGCTCACGGAGTGTATCGAGGAGGCCAAACACCGGATTGTCGAGGCGATCCTGGAACAGCGGGAACAGTTATGAAAATCCGCCGGTTGGCCGTTGGGGAATTCGGGATTTTTCGGGATCAAATTATGGAGGATATCGCCGGCGGCATCGTGTTGCTGGCCGGCCCGAACAGAGCCGGGAAAACCACTTTCATGCACATCATCCGGTACCTGGGTTATCCGTTTCCCCGGACCGGGGTGATTCCTCCTCCGGTGCATGAATACCGGATTGAAGCGGATATTCTGTCGCAAGACGGAGCACAATATCGGATTCATAAAGCCGGATATGCCCAGCCCGAGATGGTGCCGGTGATGGAAGCCCCGCCCCGTTCCGCACAAGACATTTTTCCCATGGATCAATTCACCTACCAGCAGCTGTTTACCATCAGTCTGGATGAATTGCGCAGATTGCCGGCCGGTATGCACAGCAAGGAATCGAAGCGCTTGCAGTCGATTCTGCTGGGAGCCGGGTTGGCGGAAATTGCCGTGATACCGGAGATTCGGGACCGTTTCGGGAAGGAGGCCACCAAAATCGGTGGAAAACATGGCACCCCGTCCGTAACCCAGTTTAAGTCGGATTATGAAATCATAGACAAAGCGCTGCAGCTGCGCCGGGAAGCGCTCCACCAGATCGATGAATACGAACAGACACAGCAGGTGCTCAGGGAGACTGAGCAGCGGCTCCGCGACCTGGACGCCGAACTCCAGCAGGAACAACTGCGCCGGGACCGCCTGGATTTTTTATATCAGTATTATGACAGCTATCATCAGCTCCGGGAGGCGGCGGCTCTCCTGAATGCTCCCGAAAATCAATCTCTGCTGGAGCAATTTCCGGCGCAAAAACTGACCACAGCGCACCGGCTGCATGAGGATTATCCAACGGTGCTGGAGGAGCATGACAATCTGCTCGAACAATTCAAAGTGCTCGTCAATGGAGCCTCATGGCAGGAAACGTTCCGGCAACTGCTTGCGGTGAAATCTGAACTGCGCCAGTGGGAGCGCAATCTGTCGGGGCTCCGGCAACGCATTGATTCAGTCCGGGACGAAGAGCAGAACCATCAGCGAAAAGAACAATCCCTTTTCAATCGGATGCGCACCATCAATGCCAGAGGGGGCAGAGACTTTGAGATCCTGGAATCAATCCGCACGGACCATATCGAAATTGGCCGGCTCCGGCAAACAGCAACCGCGCATAAAGACCGCATGCAGCGGATCGAATCATTGCAGGATCAGAAGCAGCGACTCAATCTGGAGCAGAAGCGAACTTCAGATGAATATGAGGACCTCAGCCAGCGCACCCGGGGGAGACGCTATTGGTATATCAGCGCAATTACCGGTCTTCTCCTGGCGGCAGGGATTGTCACTGGTATCTATTACGAACCCTGGATTGGTATCATAATCGGAAGCGGCGGTGCCCTGTTCACCATTTTGTTCGGTGTGATTGCTTTCATCCTAAAGGCAGAGGATCGGCGTATCCGGCGCCAGCTGGAGGAGGATATCGGGAGACTCTCTCTGGAGCTGAAGGACCTGGATGATCAAATCGGGGAGTATACCGCTGAGCTCAAAGATATGAAGGACACACTGAACGGATATCGCAGGATGCTGCGGCTGGAGGAGGATCTGGACCCGGAAATTCTGGTGGAATATTATCGTGATACTGCGTCACTGAAACAGGAAGTTCGGGAATGGCAAGCCGCGGACCGGCAGCTCCGGCAGCGCCGGAGTAATATTCTTGCAGAGCTCGAAGATATCATTTCAATTTTGGATGCCGTGCAGGGCATCGGTGTGTCCGGAGAGAATCTGATGGAGGAGAGTGAAAAGATACTTCATACCCTGGAAAGTGCGATTGAATGGCTGGAGACCGCGGAATCGCTCCGGGAAAAGCAGAACGAAAAAGACCGGCTGGAGGAGCAGATTCGTGAATTGTTGCTGGATACGCAGGGGCAGCTGGAGCTCGGCCAGACCTTGAACCGGCCGGGGGATTTTCTGCACGGACTGCAGGAATTTATCTCCCGGGGAGAACGCTTTCGCGAGCTGCAGGAAACACAGAGAGAGCGAGCGGCGAGGCAACAAACCCTCCGGACCGCCTTCTCCGACCGGGTGAAAACTGCCTTCCAGGCGCCGGACGAGAATGATCATGATTCTCCGGAGGATCTCCTGCCGGTTCTGGAAAAGGCCTATGACCCAATTATTTCCAGAGATGAAGTGAAGGTGCACCTGGAGGAATCTTCCGAACGTGTCACAGAACTGCAATCCGAACTGAGGAATACCCGCGAGCGACAGGCGCGGCTGAAACAATCATTGGAAGAATTAGCCACTTCGGAAAAACTCCACCGGGCGCAGGAAGAGATAGACCAGGCCCGCAGCCGGTTGGAGCCACTGGCCCGGGAATATGCCATCAACAGACTCGCGGCGTATTTCCTCGACAGAGTCCGCGATCGGTTCCTGAATCGAACCCGTGATGAGCTGCTTGATAAGGCGAGTGAAATCTTTAAGCAACTGACATCAAGCGACTACATCCGGATCTATCCCCCTGATGAGCTCGACCGCCCCGATTTCCTGGTGCAAACGGACGGAGAATCGCAAATCGCCAGTACCGAGTATTTAAGCAGAGGCACCCAGGAACAACTGTTCCTGGCCGTTCGGTTGAGCCGGATCTTTGAGATGCCTTCGCTGCCGGTAATCCTGGACGATTCGCTGGTCAACTTCGATGTGCAGCACCGCCGGCAGGCAGCGGCTATCGTCAACGAACTCGCGGACCACAACCAGATCTTTGTGCTGACCTGTCATCCGGAGATCGTCGAGTATCTCGCGGAGCAGGAAAGTGAGATCCAGTACTGGACCGTTGATGACGGTCATATCGAGCGCGCAGAAGAGTATGCCCAGGTACTCCAGCATCTCACCCGATCCTGAGACGAGCTCGAAGCAGCCGCAAACAGAACCCGGATAGGGGAGGATGTGTAAACCCCGGCGTGAACGCGGTGCTACCGCAAATTGTACGAGCCGGAGCATAGAATAATCTCAGGGTCAGCGACAGCCCGTGATACTATAGCTAGGTGGCTATCCCAAACAAAATAGCGCTCATCCCCCTTGCAAATGGACAAACCGGCAGAACAAAATCAATTTTTTATTTGATCATCGAGAAATCTTAGACCAATTTAATCAATGACTTCTGTTCTGTTTGAGGGTTGTTTGAAAACAGCGGACAGATGCCGGATATTGACTTTACGTTACATTTATTATGACGATAATACGAATACATACATAATTTCGAATCAGAGGAGCAATTATATTATTCGTGTTTTTGACCGGTCTCGGTCTTCAACCAAGAAGGTAGTCTCATGAGTAAACAATTTTTTATAGCAGCGGGTTTTATTTTTCTATTAACCGGATTCGTGCGGTTAGCAGCCCAGGAGCCGGAACTTCAAACCCGATATGAGCGAAGTTCCATTTCCTATATTTCCGCAATGTACATCCCCCGTTCAGAGGCGTATGAACTGAAGACGGATGAAGTGGATTATCTGATCAACACCATCGAAGAATACATCGCTATGCCCCGGTTTGACTTCAACGAACTTCCAGAAGAAATCACCGGGGAACTCGTTGACAGAGCCCGCCGTATGCAGGGATTGTCGTTAGATGAACTGGAGCAGGCTCTGAACGAAACGGTGGTTCCGGTTATTACGGACATTCTGAATACTCAGATGGAGATCCGGGCGCGGGATCTGGTAACTGAAGAGCAGAAGCAGCAGTTTATTGCCACCAAGGCCCGGAGTTATGGGATCACTGCGGCACAGCTGGAAACGGTCATGAACTCCGCGTATATCTATATCCCGTATGTCGACCGGGTACGATTCGAAGAGGATGACGGGACTATCAAGTTCCATATCAATGGCGGATTATTCTGGTATCATGTGGAAACGCTGGAGACGGAACCCCAGGTGGAATCATTGCTAAAGCAGGAATCCTACTCTATGGGCCAGGGGAAGGAAGACAGCAGATTTACCTACAAAGGTCGAATCCTGAACGGCGAAGAGTTTGCTCTGTACAGCGCCATCGATAACTTCGCGCGCAATCTTCAGGTGGCCACCCGGTCAATTCCGGAGTTCAAACTTTCGGGAGCCGTGCAATATGTCCAGGGTCCCCGGCTGGAGTTTAACCTGGGCAGGAAAGAGGGAGTGATGGTTGATGACGGGTTCTACATCGGTGAACAGCAGCAAAGTAGTGAGGGGACGGTTGAGGTGGAACGTGTCGGCTTTGTCCGGACAGTTTCGGTGGGCAACAATCACGATGATGACTACGCCTTTTCGAGAGCGGCTGCGGTCATCGGGGGGCGCTTCGCCAGGGGGATGGCCATTATTGAGCACCCCAGATTACCCATTGATATAGTCCTGCGACCGAGAATTTATCAGATGCATATCTCCGCAGGGGAGGTGGGTATCCAGTGGCCGGGATCCGATTACGATATATTGAAAGCGACATTCGCCGATCCCTATGACAAATACACCTTCGGGCTGGACCTGGAAGCCAATTACCACGTCGGACGCTGGATGGATATACCCCTGCTGGTCATGGGAATCGGTGGCACCTTCAGTCCCGTACCAATGATTATCGAGATGGAGCTCTTAGAAGATGTCACCCACAAAACCATCCCGTTTTCATACCAGGTGCACTTCGGGATTGCCAAAAAATATTTCTATAAACGGCTCGGATTTGTGCTCTCCGGAAAATTCGGCGCCTCTGTGCTTTCGGCGACAGAGAGGATTTTCGATCATTCCATTTCCCTCTCAAACCGGACGGTGGGGAGCATATTCCAGTTGGGGCTTGAATACGTGGCGTCGCCCGATTTTTACATCGGCGGATACGCCGGCTACCAGTTCTTCCCCCGGTCTCCTGTATGGACCTTCGACGTGGATGATGATTCCTATCCGCTCCTGGGCAGCGGAACCGAGAACCGGCCGAAATTTGATGCCAATGGGCTGACCATCGGACTCTACCTGCATTATCAGCCACCCGCATTGCCATTCGACCCCTTCAATTTGTTCCGCGGGGCGACCGGATTATAATAATCAATAGGAACTCACTCCCTCTGCCCCGGCGGGATTCCGGTCGGGAGCGCAATCAGATTGCTCTTTACTGATGTGATTTAGTAGTCACATAGTTTTTTATATAATTCGTGTTCATTCGTGGTTTCTATAGTGGTCTCACTTTTTAATTTCCAATTTCAAAGTATCTGTCTTATAATATTTACTGTTATTTGAATACAGACAAGGATACTAACATGAAACGAGCCAATATATTCATTATTGCTCTTACGAGCATTCTGTTCACCGTCGGCTGCAGCGGGCCGGCCCGGCAGATGCTGGTACGGGAGGAGACCACCGCCGAGACCGATTCTCTGGCACTGGACCGGGAATTCCCGGTGGATCCGAAAATCGGCGTCGGGACCCTGGAGAACGGGGTGAAGTATTATATCCGGCCCAATCAGAGACCAGAGAACCGGGCCGAACTGCGGTTGGTGGTAAACGCCGGTTCCGTGCTGGAGACGGACAAACAGCAGGGGTTGGCACATTTTGCGGAACACATGGCTTTTAACGGAACCCGGCACTTCGAAAAACAGGAGCTGGTTGATTATCTGGAATCCATCGGAATGCGCTTTGGCCCGGATATTAACGCCTACACCAGTTTTGATGAGACGGTCTACATGCTCCAGGTGCCTACGGACAGCACCGAACTGGTGGAATCGGGATTCCGGATTCTGGAAGACTGGGCGCACTATGTGAGTTTTGATTCGGTAGAAATCGAGAAGGAACGCGGGGTGATTATCGAAGAAGGGCGACTCGGCCGGGGCGCCCAGGCCCGGATGCGGGACGAACAGCTGCCGGTCCTCTTTCACAGTTCCAGATATGCCGATCGCTTGCCCATCGGGAAGCTAGCTGTCATCGACACCTTTCATCAGGCAACATTAACCGAATTTTATCAGGAATGGTACCGGCCGGAGTTATTGGGCGTCGTGGCGGTCGGAGATTTCGATCCGCAGTGGATTCACTCGCTCATTCGGG
>DATFLS010000655.1:0-2275 GCA_035267465.1 bacterium | reverse complement strand
CCAGCCTCAGCAGGAAGCGTTTTTTCTCTAATCCCGAGGAGTAGCCGCCCAGCGATCCGTTGGCGCCGGTCACCCGGTGGCAGGGCACGATAATCGGCAACGGGTTCCGGCCGCAGGCGTTGCCGATTGCCCGGGAGGCATTCGGATGATCGATATGGTGGGCAATGTCTCCGTAGGTAAGTGTCTCCCCGAATGGGATGGAGGCAATGGAATCCCACACCCGCTGTTGAAACGATGTGCCGCTGTATCGATACGGTATGGTGAACTCCTCACGCTCACCTGCGAAGTATTCCCGCAGCTCCGCCTCCGTCCGGTTTAAGAACGGCGTATGCTGGTGATACATCTCATTATCGGTTTTCCCGAGCAATGAGCGGACAAAATCTCCGGAAGGTTCGAAATCCAGATACTTCACACGAATGAGCGTTCCGTCTTCTTCCACCACTAACAGTGTTCCGAGTGGCAGGTTGCTGAGTGTCGTCCAGAATATCATGGTGTACACCTGTATTTTTTACAATTCTATATATAGAACAGCTCGAAGGGATTCCCTATAGAGAGCCTTTGGCTTAAAAGTTACCCGATGGGATCCCTTTATTTTAAACACACTCAATTATAGGATAAAATTCAGATCAATCCAACGGCAAATGCATGCCAGATGTAATAAGTTGCCAGCCCCCGGTATTCGGCCCATTGATCCATGTAAGCTCTGGTGGCTTCCTCGGAGAGTTGCTCGTCGCTGTCAGTGAGGGCGGTCACCGCATTCCGCAGGCCGATGTCCGCAGCCGGTGCATGATTGTAGCGCCGGTATCCGAACATGGCGACATATTCCGCCGTCCACCGGCCGACCCCTCGCAGGGAGAGCAGGTTCCGCATCAACTGGTCGTCCGGAAGTTCATGCCAGGATTCCAGGTCCAGTGATCCATCTGCAACTCGCCTGGCGATATCGATAATATAGCGGGACTTGGCCGAACTTATCTGGAGTGGCTTGAGTGTCTCATATCCCAGCGATGCCAGCGCATCGGGAGTTGGGAACAGCCAGACAGATCCAGAGTGTGCTTTCAGGTGTGTGCCATACTTGCGGATTAATCGGGTTTCCAGGGTGCAGGCGAATTCGACGTTCAACTGCTGCTCCAGAATTGCACTCACCAGGCTCTCGAAGATGGTCGGTTTGGCAACCGGTTTGAACCCGTGGAGCTGCTCAATAATCTGGAGCATGGGAACGTCCGGTCGGATGCGGCTATACCACCGGGTCAGCGCCAGGTCCAGATTCAGTATGCGCCGGACAAGCCGGCTCACGTCCTGCGTGTCCACGGGAGACCCGGCGTACATATCAGCACGCAGGCCTGTGTTCTTTTCATCGCTTATGACGGTGAGCACCGTTTGCTGATCTGGGAGTCTGAATCCTCGTAATAACCGGTTGCCAGTTATCCGTTCGGTGACATCAAGGGGATACCACTGGATTTCTTTCATGGTCAAATCGAAGGAGTAGGGTAACACCGGCTGGATGTGAATGGTGCCCTGCTGCGGCAGGTTCATCGGACAATGATTTGGGACCGCTCCGGGCCGGTGGAGATCATCCTGATGGGCGCCTGGAGATGCGACTGAAGTTGGTCGAGGTACTCCCGGAGCGAACCCGGAAGATCGCGATACGAATCGTACGCGGAGATATCATCCGTCCAGCCGGGAAACGATTCGTAGACGGGATAAGCGGATTCCAGCGCATGGAGGTTCAGAAAGGATGTCTGATGTTCCTGATAACCCGTGCAGAGTTTAATCTCGTCGAATTCGCTGAGGACATCCGCTTTGGTTATGCAGATGTCGGTGAACCCGTTCACCCGGGCGGCGAAACGTCCCAGGACGGCATCAAACCAGCCGCAGCGCCGGGGCCGGCCGGTGGTGGCGCCATACTCATCACCCACTTCCCGCAGGCGTCTTCGTTGTTCTTGTTCCCTGATTTCGGTCGGGAACGGCCCTTCACCAACCCGGGTGCAGTAAGCTTTGAAGATTCCGGTGCGGCGAGTCACAGCCTCTGATGGAATGCCCAGACCGGCAGACACTCCCAGCGATCCGGGATGAGATGAGGTGACATATGGATAGGTGCCGAAGTCGATGTCCAGCAGAACGCCCTGGGCCCCTTCGGCAATGACGGACTCCTCCCGGTCCAGCGCGTCAATTAACTCGGTTGCGGTATCGGTGATCATCGGAACAACCACTTCTCGCGCCGCGGATAACTCCTCCCAGAACTCCCCAATCCGAACGGCGGGCTGATCGTATATAC
>DATFLS010000654.1:0-9102 GCA_035267465.1 bacterium | reverse complement strand
CAGACCGAACATTGTATGGTTGATAGCCGATGATGCCGGGTGGAATGATTTCGGGTGTTATGGTCACCCGACTTTGAAGACACCGAATATTGATGCCCTCGCCGGGCAGGGCATCCGGTTCATGAATGCCTTTGTCACCACTCCGCAGTGCAGTCCCAGCCGGGCGAGTACCTGGACCGGGAAGTACGCCCATACCATCCGGGCGGAGGACCTCCATGATCCGCTTCCGGAAAACGAAACTATTATAACAGAACCGCTGCAGCAAGAAGGATATTATTGCGGTAATGTCGGCAAATTGCATTTGGGCAAGCCTACCAGAAGAAAATTAGATTTTGTTCACCGGGATGTGGAAGCCTGGCGAAATTTCCTGGCCCGGCGTCCCAAAGACCGGCCATTTTTTCTTGCCGCAGGATTTAAGGATCCACATCGACCTTACCCGGATTCCGGAGATCAAATCCTGTATCGGAAGAGTAACGTGGTTGTTCCGCCCTATCTGCCGGATACGGATAAGGTACGCCAGGATCTCGCACTCTATTACAGCGAAATCTCCCGGATGGACGATGACATCGGGCAAGTCATGGAGCAATTGCGCAAAGATGGGGTGGAAGAGAACACCCTTGTCATTTTCTGGAGTGATAACGGGCTCCCGTTTCCTCGCGCCAAAGGCGCCTTATACGATCCCGGCATCGGCACCCCGCTCATTTTCCAGTGGAAGCGACAGTTCACCCCTGACGTACGGCGACAGCTGACCAGCCTGATCGATCTGATGCCGACCACGCTCGATCTGGCGGGGATTGAACCCCCTGCGGACGTGCGGGGTCGGAGTTTCGCCCCGGTACTGCGTCATGCCGATCAACCCGGCAGAACCCGGGTGTTTGCGGAACGCAACTGGCACGATATCGACGATCACATTCGCGCCGTTCGAACCCGGCGTTTCAAATATATCCGGAATTACTATCCCAAAGAGCCGTTCGGGTTTCCGTCCGATGTCACACGTTCCCGGACGTTTCAAACCATGCGCCGGTTGCGGGATGCCGGCGAATTGTCCGCCGAACAACTCTTAATTTTCCGGTGGCCACGGCCCGAAGAGGAGTTGTATGACCTGGAAAAGGATCCTAACGAATTTCATAACGTAGTCCACAATCCCGCATATCAGGATGTGCTGAAGAATTTACGCACTGAACTGGATCGCTGGATCACGGAGACCGATGACGTCCCCCCGGAAAAGCGCAAACCGGATAAAACCACCTGCGAAACAGGGGAAGAGACTTAATCCCTGAGCACAACAGGGCATTTGGAGATCAGGTATATCAATCTGATATCTCCATATATCAATTTTATATCCCCGGTGGAATACTGAGAAGGTATACACGACCGGCAAGTGGTCACTGCCGGGAGGTTCCGGGGCGGACTCTCCACTGTTATACACCTGGCATATATGTTGTATTCCATATGATGGAAGAGGAAGAATAACTGCGAGGAGCGCTATGGAATACATTTACCGCCAACAAAGATTTGATTTTCTCAATGTGGTTGCCCGCGGGCAAACCTACCTGAATATCATTTATCTTCTGCTCGCCTTCCCACTCGGGCTGGCCTATTTTATTTTCCTGGTGGTGGGACTGTCCCTGGGGGTTGGATTGCTGATTATCTGGGTGGGTATTCCCATTTTGTTACTCACACTGCTCGGATGGTGGGGGTGTGTGCTGTTCGAACGCAGTCTGGCCAACGCATTTCTGGACGCGCACCTGTCTCCGCTCCCGCCACCTGTCGCACGGGATGTGAGTCTCTGGGAGCGGCTGCGATCGCACCTGGCGAATCCGTTGACCTGGAAGGGCCTGATCTTCCTCATCGCGAAATTCCCCCTGGGGCTGCTTTCATTTATCACCGTGGTCGTGCTAAGTTCAGTGACCGGCGGTATGCTGTCCGCTCCTTTCGTGTATGATGAACCGCTCAATTACATGGATTTCGGCGTCGGGGTGGTAGACACCATGGGAGAAGCGATACTGATTGCGCTGCTCGGAGTGATCGTTGGAATACTCTCGCTTCATCTGATGAATTTACTGGCGCAGGTTTGGGCGAAGTTTACCGAGTACATGCTCACCCCGACCCCGTAATCTTCCGCCCACCATGATGGGAGACTTCTCCGCTGTTTCGAAGGTATATATCCCCGATAAATCACAATTTCCGGGACGTGATACTGCCTCCCGGCATCCGGTATATTGCGAAAAAACCGCTTTGAATTACTCCTGAAAATAAATTAATTTTCTGGTACTTGACGTTCGTATCATTCTGGAAATAATGTGCCGATGAATCCATAAAAGTGCTTGGTGGGTCGGCATGGGATGTGGATTGTGATTGGCGCTGCTTTGTAGACTCTCATTGTATCACTGAATTGAGTTGCTGATTATGTTCCTTTTTCCATGGAAAAAAAGTGGATGGATAATTTATTAACCAGACAGGTAAAGGAGGACATGTAATGGAAACTTTGAAGCTGGGATTTATCGGGGCAGGATTTATCGCGAAATTTCAAATTCGTGCCATGAGATGGTTGAACAATGCGGAATTGGCAGGGGTGTACGCAAAGGACTGGGCAGAAGATCTCCAGAAGTATTCGCAAGCGCATGGTGTGGGCGAGTGTACAGTGTATAGCAGTATTAAGGAGCTATGCGAGAATTGTGACGCGGTGGCCTTGTATGTGCCGAACTTTGCCCGGATCGAAGTGATGGAAGAAGTGGTGGAGGCCGTCAAGGGAGGCGCAGAATTAAAGGGGGTTATCTGTGAAAAACCCCTGGCCCGGACTGTCAAAGAGGCCAAGCGGCTGGTGGAGCTGGCCAGGGAAGTGAATTTACCGACGGCTTATCATGAGAATCAGATTTACATGAAGGGCATCCAGAATGCGCTGCAGCAGCTGGAACCCGAACAGAAGGCAATGGGGCCCATTGCGCTGGCCCGGAGCTCCGAAGAGCATGGCGGACCGCACGAACCCTGGTTCTGGGATCCGACCCGCCAGGGAGGCGGTGTCCTGGCGGACATGGGCTGCCACAGTGTGGCCGTGTCCTGGTATGTGCTGACTCCGCTCGGAAAACCTGCCGATTTTCTGGAACCGGTATCTGTATCCTGTGATATCTCATTACTAAAATGGGGGCAGCCGGATTATCGGAAGAAACTGCTGGATAGAACCGGAGTGGATTACAGTAAAACGCCGGCAGAAGATTTCTGTACGGGCCTCGTGACCTTTAAGAATCCCGAAACCGGCCAGAAGGTCAAGGGGCAATTTACCAATTCCTGGATGTACGACAAACAGGGATTGCGGCTCCTGATGGAAGGACTCGGACCGGGGTATACGTTTGAAGTGAATTCTCTGCGTTCTTCACTGGAGGTGTTCATTGCGGATGAGGCCGCGGAAGCGGTGGCCGATGCCGAAATGGCTCTGGAGAAGGCCACGGCAACCAGGGGATTGCTGGCGGTGCAGCCCAATGAAGCGGACTTATACGGATACGTGGATGAGACCCGCGAAACCGCCAGGGCATTTCTGAATGGGGAAGAGCCCATGTTGAACTGGGAGTACGGCGCGGAAATAACCAAGCTGATCCAGGCCAGTTATATGGCTGCGGAACAGAAGAAAACCCTCGACCTGACAGATGCCGCTGTGCAGAAAGAGCTGGAGGACTTCCAGTCCCTCGTGGCCCAGGGCAGAGGCGGTGAAATCCTCTACGACTGAACGGATAACCACTAACTATCATCACCGGGACCGGCCGGTTCCGGTCTGAGTGAAGCAGCGCATGAAATCCAGGCACCTTCTTATCATAGCGGCCCTCTTGATTGCAGGTGCCGGGATTTTCTTTATTTTACGCTCTCCTCCGGATGAGACGGAGGAGACGCTGTCCGGAAGACCGCAAGATCCTGTCGGTTTCGAAGCCCCCCCGGATTCGCCGGGATGGCGTCCGCTGTTTAACGGACAGGATCTCACGGGATGGTCCGTGACCAATTTCGGACCGCAGGGCCCGGTGCGGGTGAACAATCAGGCGATCATTCTGGGGTTTGGTGACGGCTGCACCGGAATCACCTGGCAGCGGGATTTTCCCACGGGGGACTACGAAATTTCTCTGGACGCCATGCGGGTGGCCGGGAACGATTTCTTCTGTGGGCTGACCTTCCCGGTACAGGATGAATTCTGCAGTTTTATTGTCGGTGGATGGGGCGGCACCGTGGTGGGTATCAGCAGTATCGACGGGAAAGACGCCTCAGAAAATTTCACCAGCACCACCCGGTCGTTCGAACGGCAGCGCTGGTATCATATTCGGGTTCGGGTGACAGACCGGCAATTGCAGACCTGGATAGACGGAGAACAGATGGTCGAGGTTCCGGTGGAACAGCATCAATTTTCGGTGCGCCCCGAAGTGCGCTTATCCCGGCCTCTGGGCATCTGTGCCTGGCGAACCAGCGCAGCACTCAAAAATATCCGCTTTCGGATGCTGGATTAATTCCCCGATGCAGCCACCCGGCGGATATCAGTAATTGATTCGAACGAAAAATACAGTTATACTACGCTATTAGTACAGGCAGTGCACAGTGAACAGACGGCTGGCTCAAATCAAATGCATATTTCTCCGAGGATAGCTCTGTGAGGAAAGAGTTGAACCTGGTGCGATTTTTTTGTGGGATGTTTGTAACTGCCTGCCTGCTGTCTTCCTGCCATTCGATGCCATCCCTGCAGAGCTCCGGGGGCGAACAGGTAACGATCCGGGAATTGTTCGACGGGGAAAGTCTGGACGGTTGGGAGATCACCCCCTGGACGTATCGGGGGCCGGTTGAAGTCCGGGACGGCTCGTTACTCCTGGGGCGGGGACATGAGTGCACCGGAGTGACCTGGCAGAAAGAATTCCCCACCAGCAATTACGAGGTGACACTGGATGCCATGCGTGTGGAAGGCAGTGATTTTTTCTGTGGAATGACGTTCCCGGTGGGCGAAGAATTTTGCACGTTGATCCTTGGCGGATGGGGTGGTTCTTTGGTTGGATTGAGCAGTATTGACGGGCTGGATGCCTCAGAGAATGTCACAAACAGCATCCGGCGGTTCCGGAATAATCAGTGGTATCATATCCGGCTGCAGGTGACGGATCAGGCCATTCGCGCCTGGATCGACGAAGACCAAGTGGTGGATTTTGCCATCGAAGATCATCACCTGTCTCTTCGCATGGAAGTGATCTGGTCCAAACCCTTCGGGATCTGCTCCTGGCGAACCAGAGCTGCGCTTCGCAATATTAAAGTGCGGCACCCGATTGCTGCAGAAGAGGGGCAATCATACCGGTGAGACATACCAGACGCCACGGATAAATCAATCGAGAGCAGGAGAAAGAATCTATGCTGAAAGTTGGGATTGCGGGTTTTGGATTTATGGGCCGGATGCATTACCGGGTGTGGGATCAGGTGGAGGATGTCCGGGTGACAACGATCTGTGACGCCAATCCGAATATTAAACAGGAAATAGACAAACCGGTAGGAAACATTCCGGGGGCAGCCATTGAAATCGATTTCGATGAAGTTGCCCTCTTCCATGATTTTGAAAAAATGCTTGCCGAAGCAGAGATGGATGCGCTGTCATTAACGCTGCCCACCTTTATGCACTCCGGAACCACCCGGCAGGCACTGCGCGCGGGTTATCATGTGTTGTGCGAGAAGCCGATGGCGCTGAATCTCGAGGAGTGCGATGCCATGATCCAGGCCGCCCGGGAGACCGGGAAAATATTGCAGATCGGGCAATGTATCCGGTTCTGGCCGGAGTTTACCAACGCCAAAGAGATCATTGAGAGCGGCGAGTACGGTTCTATCCTGGCGGCCAGCTTCCGGCGGCTGGGTGCCCCACCGGCCTGGGGAGAGGATAACTGGTTCGAAAATGTCGAACTCAGCGGAGGGCTGGCCCTGGATTTACATATCCATGATACGGATTATATCCATCACCTGTTCGGCATGCCGGAAGCGGTGTGCAGCGGAGGAACGCTCGGACCGCAGAAGGAGCTGCTCCATATGGGAACCCAGTACTTCTATCCGGAGGACATCATGGTGTCTGCGGAGGGGAGCTGGATCATGTCCGATACGTTCGGATTTGAAATGAGTTACCATATGATGCTGGAAGGGGCGACCCTGGTGTTCAGCTCGGCAGGCGACCCGACACTCCGGGTGCTCCCGGATTCGGGAGATCCGTTCACTCCGGACCTTCCGGACGGTGATGGGTACTTCTGGGAGATCGATCATTTTGCGAAACGGGTCATGGGAGAGGCGGTTCCGGAAGTAACGACACCGGAACAGTCCAGAGATTCCGTGAAAATAATACTGGCAGAGAAAGAATCGGTCAAGAAGCAAGAGAAAGTCGTGCTTTCGGATTGAACGAGTGGCACGGATACATTACATCGGCTGCTCGTTATTGACCGGATACAGCAATTGAAAATTCATAGCAGGGGAGGGACGTATGGTGACAGTCGGTAACTGGCCGGTCGGAGTATGCACCTGGTCTCTGCAGCTGGAGATTGAGGAAGTAGTGCAGGCGCTCGATGATCTGGGTGTCCGGCACGTCCATCTGGCAGTCGGGCCGGCCGTGGAAACCGGTGGGGATGAATATCTGGACGTGGTCCGGCAGCAGGACTGGATTATCACCAGTACCATGATTGATTTTCCGCAGGAAGATTATTCGACACTGGAGAGTATTAAGCGCACCGGTGGTATCGTGCCAGACCAGCACTGGAAATCCAACCGCCAGCGATTTTTCGATGCCGTCGATGTGACCGCCGGGCTGGATGTGGAATATCTCTCGATGCATGCCGGATTTCTGGAGTCCACCGAACCGGCGTATGCGAAAAAGGTGAAAGAGCGTATCCAGGAGCTGGCTGATGCCGCCGCCGATCAGGGGATCACCCTGCTGCTGGAAACCGGCCAGGAAACTGCCGAAGAGATGCGGGAATTCCTGGATGACTTAGATCATCCCGCATTGGGGGTCAATTTTGATCCGGCCAATATGATTTTGTACGGCAAGGGGAATCCCATCGATGCCGTCCATACGGTGGGCTCCTGCATCCAACATGTGCACATTAAAGATGCGGCGTACACCGTGAAACCGGGCACCTGGGGCACTGAAGTGCCCTGGGGTTACGGAGAAGTGAACTCCGATTCCTTTCTAACAGCACTGGAGGAGATAGGATATGACGGCGCCCTGGCTATCGAACGGGAAGCGGGCGATGATCGACTTGGCGATATTCGAGAGGCTATAAAGAGTTTAACCTGAGAGAGCAACCACCTCATAAACAAAGGAGAGGGCTATGAGCTGGAAAATCCGATTTCAGTTATGGTTGATGATGTTCCTGGAATATTTTGTGTGGGGCGCGTGGTATGTGACGGTTGGAAACTACATGACGGCGATTGGCTTGTCTGATATTATCTACCTGGCGTATCTGGCCGGGCCTATTGGTGCTATTGTCGCTCCGTTCTTCCTGGGGATGATTGCAGACAGGTTCTTCCCGACCGAGCGAGTCCTCAGTTCGCTGCATATCGTCGGCGGGGTCGCCATGTTTCTCGCCCCGTTCCTGGCCAGACAGAACGCCACCCTGTTTATCATATTTCTGCTCATTCACAATCTGTGTTATATGCCCACGATTGCGCTCACCAATTCATTGTCCTTTCATCACATGACGAATCAGGAGAAAGAATTCCCTGTGATCCGGGTGCTGGGAACCATCGGATGGATTATCGCCGGACTGTTTGTGAGTGGCGTATTGCACGCGGATG
This sequence comes from bacterium, assembly GCA_035267465.1. Lineage (GTDB taxonomy): Bacteria > Fidelibacterota > JAANXI01 > JAANXI01 > JAANXI01 > DATFLS01. Next base: position 1,320 of record DATFLS010000654.1, on the reverse strand, counting down.
AAACCGCTATTCCGCTCTATGTTGCCGGTGTATCAGCCGTCCTCCTGGGATTGTACTGCCAGACCTTACCGCATACGCCGCCGCCGTCAAAGGGTGAGGAAGTGTCGGCTCGCGAAATCCTCGGATTGGATGCCATCGCTCAGTTAGGGACCCGGTCATTCTGGGTGTTTATTATCAGCTCATTCCTGATTACGATCCCGCTGTCGGCGTATTATTCCTACGGACCGGTCTTTGCCAATGCGGCCGGTGTTTCGGATCCGGCGGCCCTCTTTACGCTCGGTCAGGTCGTGGAAGCGGTGGTTATTCTCACTATTCCGTTCTTTTTCGCCTGGCTGGGAGTCAAGCGGATCCTGCTGCTGGGGATGGCTGCCTGGGTCCTGCGGTACGGATTTTTCGCCGGCGCAGCGCCCGGAGGGGTGTTCTGGATGATTGTCGTAGGTATCCTGCTGCACGGGGTCTGTTATGATATGTTTTTCATATCCGGCCAGATCTATGTGGACAAGATTTCCGGGAAAGCTATCCGGGGACAGGCGCAGGGCTTTTTGACGCTTGCGACCTACGGTTTGGGAATGTTTTTCGGCTTTCTGGTGTCCGGCTGGCTGTTCAATAATATCGTAACCGGCCAGGTGATGGAAGCCATGCGGCAGTGGCAGTGGTTCTGGATTATCCCGGGCGCCTTCGCCATCCTGGTGATGATATTCTTCGGTACGCTGTTCCGGGATACCGTCTCCGAATCCGGAGAGGAAGCCGCAGGCACACCGGCGGCAACCTGAGGTATTTTTCCTGAACTGATTTTAATATGTTTGGAAACTGGGATCATCGGAACCCGGGAGTCGTATGCGGGTTCCCGGCAGAGAATAGATTGATAGAGTTCACGGGCGAACATCTCTGGCAGGGATGGTCGCCTGCTGCGATTGTGCAGGTCAAGCAGGCAAGGGATCTTAATCGATATGCGCCGAATAAGGATGGTATATTACCATGTTGATTGGAGGAGAAAGGAAGAATCATGTCGGAAGGATTGACTCGCAGGACTTTCTTGAAACGGGCTGCAGCGCTCGCAGGAGCGGTGACCGTGGTGCCGCGCTGGTTACTGGGCGGACAGGGTTTTACTTCTCCCAGTGATGAGCTCACCAAGGCGGTCATCGGTGTGGGCGGAATGGGGAAGGGACATCTCAGATATCCAGGAGCCCGGCTGCTGGCGGTGTGCGACGTCGACACCGGTCATCTGCAGGAGGCGCTGGACATCGCCGGTGACGGCGTTGATGGGTACACCGATTTCCGGGAGGTGCTGGCCCGGCCGGATATCGATATCGTGCACGT
>DATFLS010000653.1:0-2275 GCA_035267465.1 bacterium | reverse complement strand
CTATTGCCGGCGGCGCTCTTTGCAGCAAGTCCCTCCAGCCATACTATAACCGGCGGGCTCTTCCAGGATTTCGCCCCATCCGCTTTTCATTTCAAGCATGTATTCCTCCCGATACTGAGGGCAATGGGAGCGGACGTGCGGCTGGAAATTGTGCAGCCCGGTTATGTACCGCAGGGAGGCGGGCGTATTCATCTGCAGGTAACGCCCGTGGAAGGTTGCCTGCAGCCTCTGGATTTGCAAGCCCGGGGGGAGGTGACACTGGTGAAAGGCGTTGCGCTTTCCTCGCGGCTTGAAGATCGTGAAGTCTCGGACCGGATGGCCGAAGCCTGCCGGACCATCCTGTCACAAACCGGATATCAGCCCGATATGGATATCATTTATGACACAGAGGAGGCTCCCGCATTCCGGTCTGTCGCCAGACAACCCGGAGCAGTGCTGGCCATCTGGGCCGAAACATCAAACGGATGCCTGATTGGGGCTGACCGGGCAGGTGCGCGGGGGCGCAGTTCCGAATCCATTGGAAAGTATACTGCGAAAATCCTACTGGAAGATCTCCGGACTCATGCTGCAGTGGATCGCTTTCTCGCGGACCAGGTCATTCCGTATGCAGCGCTCGCGGAGGGGACCTCCCGAATAGCCATTCCACGGATGACCGATCACGTGGAGACCCGCATCTGGCTGGCAGAGGAAATGCTGGGAGCCACAATCGAGGTGAGACCGAATCAGTTGCTCATCAAGGGAACAGGATTTCAAGTGAGACGATGAATATCCGGCTGAAAATCAGGGGCATTTACGCTACGGCACTTACACAGCTATTTTTGGATAAAAATTTTCAAATAACCGATCCGACCGGTCAAATTCAGGAGCGGTTCGGGCCTGACGACGCCTTTCAGTTTGACAAGCCGGCCACCGTGGAGATCGAAGATAAGGATGACTGGCAGGGGATTTTGCTCACGGGGACGCTCGATTCCAGCCAGACAGTGATCAGTATGCTCCAGGAGGAACTGTATGACGCGATCTGTCGAAAACTCCGGGTCCGGGATAATCTCATTTACTATGAAGTGGAATTCCCCTTCATCGCCAAATCTATCCTGGATGAAATCCGGAATCAGGTTGTGCCCACAATCCGTCACCATCATCGAATGCGGATTATCGCATCGGAATATGTTGATATGGTTGAACGTCTGGAGTTGTCGAACCACCCGGAGAAACGGGAACAGATTGGCCGGCGATTAGAACAACGATTTATCTGGAATGTGTACAGAGTCGGAATGCCCCTGGCAATCGAACACGTCAAACTGAAAGGGGAGGTTATCAGCCTGTCTCACGGCGAAATCCGCGAAATATCTCCCGAGGATAAGCACCTGATCCTGCGAAGAGGAGATTTTTCGGGCATCGGCGACTATGACGGGCTGGCGCTGTCCACAGAAGCCGGTGATTATGCGATGACGGACGTGTGGGAACGGGGATGGATGTATTCCCATAATTATTATCGCGCCGATGACACCTTCATCGGAGCCTGCTATAATATCAATACCCCTGTCGAATATTATCCTGATAAAATCCGCTATATCGATCTGGAGATCGATGTGGTCGAACGAACCGGGGAACCGCCGGAAACAATCGATAAACAATCGCTCCAACATTATTATGAACAAGATTTTATCAGCCAGAGATTATACGAGACTGCCTTAGAGCAAGCGGAGAAGATAGTCCGGACCGCCGAGGAATCTTAGAGCAACTTTTTACTGAATCGCCATCCGGCCGGGAAAATGGAATTCGCCCACCGGACTGATTTGCCAGGTAATCAGCATCCATTGATTATCACCTATTCGCAGAGGCAATCAGGCTGTATCATACAGTGAGCGGAACCAGAGAAAATTCGTTGACGTCTACCAGCCCGTTACTGGTGATTTTAAGCTCCGGAATCACCGGCAAAGCCAGAAAACTCAAGGTCATGAACAGCTCGTCAACTTCGCTGCCGGTGCGCTCGGCAGCCTGCCGGAGTTGTTTGTATTCGGCAGCCACGTCAGCGATGCCTCCGGTCGACATCAACCCCCCGATTTGAAGGGATACGGCATCAATTCGGTCTGTTACAACAACCATTCCTCCGCCGTGTTCTGCCAGGTAATTCCCTGCCCTGGCCATCTTTTCCTCGTCGGTTCCGGCGATAATCAGATTGTGACTGTCGTGAGCAACAGTGGACGCGACGGCTCCGGTGCGCAGGCCCAGCCCCTGGACTAAACCCACTCCACGGGCTCCGGACCCTTTGTGC
>DATFLS010000652.1:0-10446 GCA_035267465.1 bacterium | reverse complement strand
GACCTCCTTCGGCTGGAGCGGGCGCATATGTTGCTGAATAACAACTATGGTACCCAGGATTGTACTGCGTATCAGGATTTCAGACATATTATCGAGCGAACAGATATTGACGCCGTCATGATATCCACCCCGGATCACTGGCACACGATAATGGCCTTGATGGCCGCCCGGGCCGGGAAGGATGTCTGCTGTGAAAAACCGACGTTGACCATCCGGGAAGGCCAAATTCTCTGTGATACCATTCGGCGATACGGCCGGGTCTTCCAGACCTCCACTGAGGATCGTTCTGTGTATATCTATCATCGGATGGCGGAATTGGTCCGGAATAGCCGGATAGGACAGCTGCGGACGATCCGGGTGAAGCTGCCGGCGCAGCCGGAATTTCCCGGAGATCCCACCCCGATGCCTGTCCCGCGGGAGCTGGATTTTGACATGTGGCTGGGACCGGCTCCGGAAGCGCCGTATACAAAAGATCGGGTGCACTTTAACTTTCGCTGGCTGTATGAATATGCCGGCGGCATCCTGACCGATTGGGGCACCCACCTTTTTGATACCGCCCAGTGGGCGAACGATACCGAGCTGACCGGTCCGGTGGAAATTGACGGCAGCGGAGCGAACTTCTGGGAAGAGGGGTTATTTAATACCATCAGGCAGTTCCATATCGATTTCCGGTATGCCAACGGAGTACATCTGATTGTGGAAGATGGCGGCACTTCCATCCGGTGTGAGGGAACGGACGGATGGATTGAGAGTCCCTCCTGGCGCGCGCCGCTGCAGGCGAGCGATCCGGCGATCCTGGACTCGGTTATCGGCCCGGAGGAAACTCATCTGTTCACCTGTCCGGCGGGAGAGCATCGCAACTTTCTCGATTGCGTCAAATCCAGACAAGATCCCTATTTCTCCGTGGAAAAGGGGCACCGGGTGTCCTCCATCTGTCATCTGGGGAATATTTCCGCGCTCCTGGATAGGAAGCTTCAGTGGGATCCGGAACAGGAACAGTTCATAAACGATGCCGAGGCCAACCGGTACCTTACCCGTTCCAGGCGGGCGCCCTGGCGGCTGTGAATAAGGGAACATCCTCACCAGAGATGGATTTTATCAGATGAACATGCTCGGGAGATTGCATACTCTGAAAGGTTCGTATGCCAATTCAAAAAGGGGTGGCCACCTTCACGCTGGATACCGGACGTTGTCCGCCCTGGCTGTTTCAGCGGATGGTGAAGCTGGGCCGGTCCATGGTGGTAGGACTGGTTGCCGAATACGGATCGGACGAAGTGGTGAAGCGGCTTGCGGATCCGGTGTGGTTTCAATCGCTGGGAACGGTGTTAGCTTTTGATTGGAACGCCAGCGGGTTAACCACCATCCTCACCGCCGCACTCAAGGAAGCCATCCGGAACTCAAACCTCAGTCCCGGAGAGAAGCAAAAAGCCGAACACCGGCTGCTGCGACAGCAAGCGGGTACCGCCGACCAGAATCGAGGAAAATAATCTCTGGGAGTACGTCCGATAGTGTGTCTAAATTTTGTGGCTATGCGCGCCCAATGGAATGCAATTATTCGCAAATATGGATTGTAGCGACGTTCACCGATCAAAGCCCTGTTCTGTTAGGCTGGTTGTTTCCCCGGTCATTATCCCCGGAAGATAGATTGGATGTCACTTCCCGCCTTTTCTGGTTGTTGTTCGGCTTGAAAATTATTAAATCATGGTAGTTTCAGGAACATCGGGCGATATTCAGTGATGCGGTGAATTGTGTAGGATACCGTATTGAGAGCGTGAGTAATACTTTTACAGACGAGGGAAACAATCGATGCATGGTGACCTTCTGAATATGTACGTCTATTGGAACTGTCAATTCGAACTGGGAAATTCGGAACGATATGCTCATCACCGACATACTGCAATCCGATGAAATGTGCGTAAGTTTTGAGTTTTTCCCACCCAAAACGGAGGCCGGGTGGGAGAGGTTGTTCAAATCTATCGCGAACTTGACTCCGCTCAATCCTTCGTTCGTCAGTGTGACGTACGGGGCGGGCGGGACCACCCGCAGCCGCACCCATCAGTTGGTGACGCGCCTGATAAAGGAAACCGACCTCACCGTACTGGCTCATCTGACCTGCCGGGGATCCCGGAAGGAAGAAATCCATGACATCCTTGAGCGATACGCAAGGAACGGGGTGAATAATATCCTGGCGCTGCGCGGTGATCCCAGGGATGAGGAAGCGGATGCGCCCAGGGATTTTCAATATGCAATCGATCTGGTGGACTACATTAAGAAGCACTTTCCCCGTTTTTCGGTCGGAGTGGCCTGTTATCCGGAAGGGCACCCGGATACTCCGAACCGGCTCAAGGAGATGGATCATCTGAAGGCCAAGGTCGATGCCGGGGCAGATTACATGATCACCCAGATGTTTTTCGACGACCACGAATTCTACGATTTCCGGGAACGGTGCGAGATTGCCGGTATCCATATGCCCGTGATTGCGGGCATCATGCCGATCACGTCCATCAAGGGCATGCATCGGATGGCCGAACTGTCCGGCGGGACCCGGTTTCCCAGCGGATTACTCAGAGCGGTGCAGCGCGCCCAGGGTGATGAGTATGTCAAGCACGTGGGAGTGCACTGGGCCGCTGAGCAAATACGGGATCTCATCGATAATAAGGTCGCCGGAATCCATCTCTATACCTTGAACCATTCGGATGCCTCCATGCGCATCTGTGAGACGTTGGGATTGAGCGACTTCGGGACCGTTATAAGGCCGGGTGGCAAAGCGCTGCAGAATGGAGCATCCGGAAAGTTGACGAAATAACACCGTCCCGATGTACAAACCGGTTTGCCTGCACCATGCCATGAACGGACCAACCGGGCCCGGTTTTGTAAAGTTGTAAGCTTCAATAAAGGAGAGATGATCATGCATTTCGACAGACGTGAGTTTATAAAATTGATGGGAGCCGGCATCGGACTGGCGACAGTAGGTTTTTTGTCGGAGGTAAAAGCAGCCTCCCAGAAGCCGAATATCATATTGTGCATGGCGGACGATCAGGGGTGGGGAGATATGGCGTACAACGGTCACCCCGTTCTGCAGACCCCCTATTTTGATGAAATGGCTGCTGCCGGTCTCCGGTTCGACCGCTTCTACGCTGCCGCTCCCGTATGTTCGCCAACCCGGGGCAGTGTGATGACCGGACGTCATCCCAACAGATTCGGGTGTTTTCAATGGGGCCGTACCCTGCGGCCGCAGGAGATCACCGTTGCCGAGGCGCTGAAGACTGCCGGGTATGTGACCGGTCATTTCGGGAAATGGCATCTGGGACCGGCCCGCCGGGGGAGTCCGGTGAATCCCGGAGCCAGCGGGTTTGACGAGTGGCTCTCGGCGCCGAACTTCTTTGATAACGATCCTATCCTGGGCCGGGAAGGTATTGCAGAGCAGATGAACGGTGAAAGTTCCATGGTCACGGTGAACGCTGCTCTCCATTTTATCCGCGATCATGCTCACGACGATTCACCCTTTCTGGCCGTTGTCTGGTTCGGCTCGCCCCATCAGCCGCATCGGGCCCTGGACAGAGATCGGGTGCTCTATAGTGAGCAACCCGAGGACATGCAGCATTTCTACGGGGAGATCACCGCAATGGACCGGGCGTTCGGGAAGCTCCGCCAGGCGCCGCGTGATCTGGGGATTCACGAGAACACCCTTCTCTGGTATTGCAGCGATAACGGAGGTCTGGAACGATTCGGCAGCACCGGCGGTCGCGGTCATAAAGGTCAGATCTATGAAGGAGGTCTGCGGGTGCCGGGGATCCTGGAATGGCCGGATCGAATTCCGGATCACCGGGTAACCGAAATACCCTGCTACACGGCCGACATCTACCCGACCCTCCTCGACATCGCAGGTGTTCATCTGCAGGGCCAGCCGCCACTGGACGGAATCAGTCTGGTTTCGCTATTGAACACCCGGATGAAACAACGCCCCAAACCGATCGGATTCTGGGATTTTCCCGAGCCCGGAGTTCCTACCCCCAGTCAGGAGTGGATGGCAGAACTCATGGAACGTCAACAGGCCGGGGATTTGCTGGGAGATCTCACCAAATTGCGGCTGGAGTCTGCAAACATTACCAGGCAGTATCCGACCGACACCTTTCCCGGGCATGCCGCCTGGCTGGATTGGCCCTGGAAACTGCATCGTATTCAGGCGGAGTCGGGTGACGTCAGATGGGAGTTGTATAACCTCGACCGGGATCCGGAGGAGCAGCACGATCTGGCAATGGAGCAACCGGATCGTACGGCGGGCCTGCGCGCCGAACTGGAAGAGTGGCAGACATCGGTGATGCGCAGCCTGAACGGGGAAGACTATTAGCAGGGATTCGGTCTGCTGTTGTCCGGTTGGGAAAAAATCAAAGTGAACAACGATCATTACCTGAAACGTACATCTGACTGTTCATATTCAGATCACCACAGATACCCTGCTTACTCAATCGACCGGACGTTCGTCTGCCCATTTTCCTGATAGAACAACCGTTACCATGATTTGTTTGTCTTTATCACCAGCCCAGGGTATACCATAATGGGAGTACGTCAACGAAATGGAAGGGATCTATAACCAGGATCTGGCGTCTATCCATGACGCCGGATTCACCGGATTTGCGCAGGGCGCTGCTCCCGGTCTGCTAAAACTGCTGCGAACGAATGGCATTACGGCAGGGCTGGTGGTGGATTTAGGGTGTGGCAGCGGCGTGTGGGCGCAGGAGCTCCTCTCCGCCGGCTACCAGGTGTTCGGTATCGACATTTCCGAATTCATGGTGAACATCGCCCGTGAAAAAGTCCCCGGGGCCGATTTCAGAATCGGGAATATCTTTGAGGCGGACATTCCTACGTGCCAGGCGGTAACATCCCTGGGAGAATGCATCTGTTACATGGTTTCTGACGCAGGCGGCGGAGAGGCTCTTTCCCCACTGTTTGAGCGGATCTACCGCGCACTGCCACCCGGGGGACTGTTTCTGTTCGATATTGCGGAACCGGGACAGGTACAGGAAGGAACGACGGAATATACCTGCTCGGAAGGCGCCGGGTGGTTCATCTCTGCAGAAAAGGAGGAACACCAGGGTATTCTCACGCGCCGGATCGTCAGTTTCCGCAGGATTGGCGAGTCGTATCGCCGGTCAGGGGAAACCCATCGGTTACGTCTGTATGATCCTGCCGAAATCATTGCGGCGCTCCGGAAGGCAGGATTTCAGGCCCGAGTGTCTCATCGCTACGGTTCCTATAATCTTCCCGAAGCCCATTCGGCATTTATCGCCCGGAAGTGACCAGGTTCAATCTGTGGTATGAAAATGGTATTGCTCTATCATACCAGAGATTTCGATCATCGTGGTTGGGCAGATCATTGCATGGATTGCAGCCGCTGCTGCAGCTGTTGATCCTGTCTGACGGCGGTCAGGATTTCCTGGAACCGCTCAGGAGACATCCCTTCTTCTTTTACGGCCGTCTTCTGCTTTTCGATAATGCCCGATTGAATTTCGCGAATTTCGGTCAGCGCGGAATTGAATTTCTGCATTTCCTGGTCAGAGACGTCCAGATCCGATTGTGGATTTTGCTGTGACTGAGCAATTTGACTGAAGCGGTTGGGTTCCATGCCCTCTTCTTTGATGGCCGCAACCATGTTGGGCTGGGCGTCTTCATAGATGGTTTGAATTGTTTGCAGAGCGTTCGAAAATGTCTCCAGTTCCTCGTCGTTCACTTCGACGCTGGGGGCCTGCTGCTGTTGCAGTTGCTGTTGCTGCTCGGCGGATAGCTGCTGCTGCGATTGATCAGGTGCACCACCCTCAGACTGCGCAGGTGACTGATCTGACATCTGCTGGGTTTGCGTATCCCGGGCGTCAGTTTGGGTTTCACCTTGCTCCGAAGAACAGGTGACTATAAAAAACAGGCTTGCAAGTAGTGCACTGAGTACAATTAAAAAATGTTTCGTTCTCAGTCGATTGACCATGAAAATTGTCCTCTCTGTTTCTGCGTTCATTATTATATGTAAACAAAGCAAAAATTATCTCAATAACAAGGAATGATTCGGTTTTTGCAGCCGCGACACCTGTATTATTCCGTTTCGGGGAATACGCTGCGAGACAATCCGAATTGGGGCAGCTATTCCGCAGCCTGTGCAGTACAGGGAGGTGGTGTGGGGAGAGGCTCCCATCGATCTTGTCAAACACCATGAGAACCTCGCAGTGAGACGCCGGTTTGTTCTACTTACGGTTAAGTGAGTAAGTATCTTCCGACCAATTTTCTGCTAACCCTCCCTGGTTTTTATCTTGCATTCCCTATTCAGAGTCGGTAATTACTTTATAAAACAGGATCGTGGCAGGATGTTGACCGGGTCGTTACGGCATTGTTTATTTCCTGCAATGCCAAAGTCGTCAGTAAGAAATTGAAGGGCACTCTTCAACCAGGAGGAAGGAAATGCCTCGGTTCTGTCGGCTATTTTGGTTGGCGATGGTTGAGCCGCCTGACCGGAATTCATCCATCGTCCGGAAAATGTATGGGAGATGAAAATGGCAGCGGAGCAGAAAAAAGCAGATGGTGTGTTCGAAGGCGGCGGGGTGAAGGGAATCGGGCTGGTCGGAGCAGTGGCGAAAGCGGAAGAATTGGGATACCAGTTCGAGAACGTGGCGGGGACTTCAGCCGGTGCGATTGTCGCGGCGCTGGTGGCGGCCGGTTACAATGCTCAAGAGATAAAGAAGATTCTGCATTCGTTGAATTATAATGATTTCAAAGATCCCGGCGCACTGAATAAAATTCCGCTTGTGGGGCCTTTGCTCAGATTGTCATTTCACAAAGGACTGTATCAGGGGGAGTTCATTGGAACCTGGTTGAAGAAGCTGCTGGCTGAGAAAGGTGTTCATACGTTTGGCGACCTGGTGATAGAGGACTATCAGGACAGCCCGAAATATCGATATAAGCTGCGGGTGATTGCATCCGATATCACCAGTGGCGAACTGTTGGTGCTGCCCCAGGATATTTCCAGGTTCGATCTCCAGCCGGATGATCTGGAGGTCGCCAGAGCAGTCCGTATGAGCGCCTGCATCCCCTTGTTCTTTGAGCCGGTTCAGTTGAAGGCTCCGGGAAAGGTGACGAACCATATCGTTGATGGCGGGGTTTTGAGCAACTATCCTATCTGGCTGTTCGACGAAGAACACGATGCACCCGCCTGGCCCACCTTCGGATTCAAACTGGTCGAACCCCGGGAAGGCATGCCGCGGCGCATTACCGGTCCCGTAACCATGCTAACCGCCTTATTCGCCACCATGATGGAAGCACACGATGCCCGGTATATCGCCGATCATAATTTCGCCCGCACCATCCCCATTCCCACGCTGGGGGTCAAGACCACCGATTTCGATCTTTCAGGGGAGAAGAGCGACCAGCTCTACCAGTCGGGATACACAGCGGCCGCACAATTCTTCCAGAGATGGGATTTTCAGCAGTATATCAGCACGTATCGGCAGGGTCCGGTGAGAGCGCGCCGCGAGCGGATTTGAGTGGCCGGTCAGCCAATAATGCATACCAGTGATCAGAGATATTTTCTATGCTGATGAGGTGTCATCTTATTAGATATATTTCGCTTGATAAAGACATCGGGTGATATTTATACTCTCCCAAACGGCAAAAGCTCATAAGGAGTGAGACCAATGAATAGCGCGGCGGAACTCAGAATACAGCAGGCTTATCAAAAGGGCTTCGACTACGAACAGCAATACCATGGATGTGCCCAGGCGATCATTGCAGCGTTAATCGATACGGAATTCGTTGATGAAGAAGCCCGCCTGATGGAAGCGGCAACCGGCTTGTCTGGTGGGATGGGCCTTTCGGGAGTCGGCAACTGCGGAGCGTTTACGGGTGGTAGTATGGTGCTTAGTTATCTCCACAGCGTTCAGTTGAACCAATTTAAACAGCGATCCAGCCGGGACGCAGCATACGATGCCGTGTATGCCCTGTTCCGGAAATTCACCGAATTTTACGGGAGCTGCATCTGCCGCGACATACAAACACGGATTTTCGGCCGGAGTTTTGATCTTAGGGATCCGGCCGATACGGACCGGTTTCAGGAGATGGGGGCACACACGGAGAAGTGTCCTGCTGTGGTCGGAAATGCTGCCAGGTGGACTGCGGCGATCATCCTTGGACAAGATTTTTGAGAAAAGTGCGGAACCTCCGAAGCGTGCTAAAATTCTCGATGTTGACTGTTGAAGAGAAATTGCCCACCGGATATTTCTTTCTTCCGGAACAGGCAGATCGCCTCAAGTGATCTCCTGGTTAAGTAGCCAATCATGCTTCCGGAAAAAGACTGGATTTTTCCGATTTTTCTCCCCATTTTATCCCTAGAAAAATAGGAGTATTACTCTGACAGGATGTGTCCGGAATCCGAATCATCATGTTTGTGTGTTATCTCACATCACTCTTCTTCCAATGATACTAATTCCCACTCTGCAGTGAACTTATTAAATTTTATGCGGGCTATGATTGTATTCATTATACTTTAAACAGGAGGTATGATCTATGAACAGACTCTTGAGTCTTCCGTTCGCTCTCATCTTGCTCTTTTTGGTTGCGGGATGTACCACCGGACCTGAGTTTCAGATTCAGGAAGCCGACAACCAGATTCATATTATGGCAGATGGCGAGCATTTCACAACGTATATTTCTGATCCGGGCTTGCTGAAACCCGTGCTGTACCCTGTCTATTCGCCTTCCGGTATTCGGGTGCAGCGACAATATCCGCTGCAAACCGTGGAAGGGGAATCCCATGATCATCCCCACCATGTCGGGTTATTCTTTACCTATGGGAGCGATAATGAGGTGAACGGCAATAGTTTCTGGAATCGTCATGAGCCGCCGCCCCGAATCCGCCATATGCGGGTCACCCAGGAGGAAGCGGGCATGGGCAGAGCAACCCTCGGTACCCTCGCCGATTGGGTGGGAGGTGACGACGATGTGATTCTTCAGGAGGATCGAACCATGGTGTTCACCGGCAGCGAATCGGAACGCGCTATCGATTTTACTTTCAATATGAAAGCCCAGGCCGAAGATGTCACCTTCGAAGACACCAAAGAGGGGATGTTTGCCATCCGGGTGGCAGATTGGCTCTCGGAAGAGCACGGGACCGGCATGTACCTGAACTCGGAAGGCGATACCACTTCTCCGAATGTCTGGGGGAAGCGGGCGAAATGGGTGCGACTGGAAGGCGATCATGAGGGCACAACGGTAGGCATTGCCATACTGAATCATCCGTCCAGTGTTAACTATCCGACCTTCTGGCATGCGCGTGGCTACGGACTCTTTTCGGCGAATCCGCTGGGACAATCGGTGTTCCAGGAAACCCGTGGTGTGGAGAATCCGGAACCGCTGAATTACACCATTGCCGCCGGCGACAGCGCGCTGTTTAAGTTCAAAATGATTATCTACGAAGGCCATCGCACCGGTGATCAATTCGAAGACGCTTTCCAGGATTACAGTTCGTAAGCATCTGGTGTTGCCGTGACTGACTGAATGAAGCCCGCTCCGAAGTTCGGGGCGGGCTTTTTGTGTACAGTCATCATCCGGGCAGCTGTTTGCTGTGAACCTCTCCTGAATCGTTCGGAATAACATAAATCCGGTGAAGAACGATGAGTAATCGAGCCCGAACGTTCTGCCATGGGGAAATGTGACGGTACTTCGTATCAAAAGATCATCATGTACCAGCGATTGGTTTTTTCTGGCCGAACATCTTCGAAAAATTCTTATGAAATGCACCGATATTTTTATACAATATTTCTCCAATCAAGTGCAGTACAGCTTATACAAATGTAAAGAGCAGTAGGTGTGGGAAGCGTTACCTCATCTGTCCGGGAGGATAAATTTCACAGGACACAGCCGGGAGATTCATCTGGTAGGACATTAACTCGTGTTTTATCTTCTCTCAGGAGAGAGTTCGGGTTAAGGCATTGATTCAGGCTCTGATGATTTATGACTTGTCATCTTAACTGGCCCTGATGGTTAATCGGTTTCAACGGCCTTGTTGACGTTCGACTGCATGTATCTGCTGTTTTTACCATAGATGGTTGTTATTCAGTCGCTGGAGAATGGAGGAGCACTATGGTTGTTATTGAATCGTATGCCATTGCCGTCGTGATGTTATTTGTGACCATGATATGCTGGGGGTCCTGGGCAAACACCCAGAAGCTGGCGAGCCGGGAGTGGCCGTACCAGCTGTTCTATTGGGACTATGTTCTCGGAGTTTTAATACTCGCTCTGGTCCTGGCGTTCACCATGGGAAGTACGGGGAGTGCCGGAAGAGGGTTTCTTGCCGATTTATCGCAGGTGAGTTTTAATGCATTATTGCTCGCATTTATCGGAGGAATTGTCTTCAATCTGGCGAACATTCTATTGGTGGTGGCAATAGACATCGCCGGGATGGCGGTC
>DATFLS010000651.1:0-5360 GCA_035267465.1 bacterium | reverse complement strand
AGTCAACAGCGGATCCCAGGTAAAATAATCTCCTGCTCTGTAATAGAAGAGGAAACTGACTCCGAGATTCGCAAATAACCGCCGTCCCATGAGCCGCGGACCCCACTGTGGAGGACTGATAATTTGCACATTCGCCCGGGCAATCGGACGGGCCAGGGGACGTTCCTGGTACGGATTATGTTCACCATACCGCCGCATTTCGCGAATATCCTGGTAATAGTGTTCACGTCCCACATATCCGGAGGTGCTGACCCGATAGTCATAATTTACCCAGCCCCGAATCCAGTCACCGAATTTCTTATCAATCCGCACCTCAAAGCCCCGGATATCCTGGTAGTTATTGTTCTCCGTGGTCCCGTAGTCCACCAAACCATTGTAGCTCGTATAATAGATTTCACCGGTCTGGTTGCTGATATCTTTATAATATCCCGCCAGATGCAGAAGAACCATTCGTCCGATATCATAATCAAAGCCCAATTCATACGCGATGGTTTTCGGCATGTCGGCGGATGGATTCCCGATGAATTCTATCCCACCGACGCGTGAAATCGACCCATAGTCAATATTATAAAGAGCATTGGTGGGAGCCAGGGAATAGAAATGGCCATAGTTGAAGTACATTTTCACATTTTCCGAAATGGGATGTGAAATTCCCAGCCTGGGACTAATTTCAATCTCGGGCTTCTGTTCCTCTTTGGGCGCCATTTCCATAAACACATCTTTATACTGCTTCTGGAAATATTGTGAGTACCGTTCAACCGTAGGCCATTCCACATTCGGATTGGCATAATCGAGACGCACGCCAAAATTGGCAATCATGCCCTCGAATTCCAGCTTATCCTGGATATAGGCACCAACCTGCCACGGATACACTCGCCACCGCTCTATATAATTACCTGGTACGCCCTCGTGCACATGTTCTTCGTCCGTATTTATATCGTTATAAGTAAATGTCCACCCTAATTTCACCTGATTGAATCTGTCCAGCTGGCTTGTGAAATCGAATTTCATATTGAGGGTTTGGGTGCGTGATTTGTCCCAGGTATTGCCTTCCACGTGTTGTGGATGGAGTCTTCCCCAGGTATAGGTCGGTTGGGAGACCCACCATTTCCCGTAGGGTGACTCATCCACCGGGTACGTGCCGAACGTTCGTACT
This sequence comes from bacterium, assembly GCA_035267465.1. Classification (GTDB taxonomy): domain Bacteria; phylum Fidelibacterota; class JAANXI01; order JAANXI01; family JAANXI01; genus DATFLS01. The sequence continues at coordinate 4,204 of DATFLS010000651.1, read as the reverse complement.
GTGGTCGTGTCACGAATCTTATAGAATCCCGGCGTGGTACTTTGAAGATTGATATAATTGGCATTGAAGTCATAGAAAGTGTTTGAACCCAGGACGTGTTTGAATGAGACACCCCCCATGCCCCGATAAATATCCACCGGAATACGGGCGGCTGGCATATAGAGATCAACACTACCAGGATCCCCTAAATCCGTAGCGTCCAATATTTCCGTCCCACTGTCCAGGGGGTTCACATCGCGAGCATACCCGCCGGTCCCGTCGAGAGTATTGCTCTCACCGTACAATCCTTCGAACTGCAATTTCATATTTTGCGTGAGACGGGAGGTTACCTTCATGCTCCCGTTGCGTTCCTTGAAATAATCCCGATTGCTGGGAAGTGCAAACATTTCCCAATTTTCCCGATAGGATCCAAAAAAGGTAAGATCGCCGAGGGCATCACTGACCACGGGTACAGGTCCCCCCAGACTGGCATCCACCTTCCAGTCAGGTTTATTGGCATAATCATTCGTGGTGTGGCCCAGTTCGTCCGCTCCTTCCAGCGCATGCCGCCAGATAAAAATATCCCGGGCCTGCTGGGGAGTAATGTCATCCCAATCTTGTTCATTATCATTCAATCGTTGGGCGTAACTGTTCCAACCCTCAAAGGTATCATATCTGTTTTGTAAATCTTCCGGCCACTGATCCGTCCCTTCCCACATCACATCCGGATCCAGGTAGGGTCGAACATAGTAGCTCTGGTGATTTATCACTTTTACGCCACTGTGCTTCAGATAAGCGGGCGCCATACGAAAATCCATGGACCCATGATAGGCAGTCGGTGTTCCTTCCTTTGTCACGACGTTGATTAATCCGGATCGCACGTTTCCGTACTCGGCATTAAACCCGCCCTTAATGACATTCAATTCCTTCACCGCACTCAGATTCACCATCACAACCGGTTGGTTCTGGCGATTATCCACCACTGTCAGACCGTCCATCATGAATTTGGTTTCATCTACACTCCCTCCACGGACACTCAAGCCCTGCACACCAGCCTGCGTGTTAATGAAATCCCCGATTGTGGTCACGGATGCAACCCCGTCCATTTCCTCGGATGTTACGCTGATGGTACTGTTGGATTCATCCATACGCACCACTTCGCGCTCCGCTTCAACCGTGATTGCTTCACCGGCAATCGCCTCGGTCTGCAATTGAAAATTCACCGGGGTGGTGTGATTCACAGATACCTGCACACCGGTTTTCGTTATATTTTGATATCCAATCATGGACGCAGTAACCGAGTAGTCCCCCGGGGCCACATTAATGATGAAGAAATTCCCTTCAGCATCCGTTGCCGCTCCCTGTTCTGTTCCTTGTACCACCACATTCACCCCGGGTAACGGCTCGCCATTTTCCGCGTCCGTTACGGTCCCGGAAATTTTTCCGGTGGTCTGCCCAAAACTCACTGCTGCCGGTATAACAAGGATAGCAAGCAGTATGGCACATAATTTTGTCGCACTGACATTCATCATGCTCCTCCTTTGTTCAGTGTTTTCATCCCCTCGAAATCACGTGATTATTTTGTCTCATACGCTGTGTGTTTCTTTGAGTACACCGAGTCGTCTCCTTCGGCCAGTATGTCAATCCATAATGACCATTCCTTCACCTCGTGCACACCAATTTCCGAATACTCCTCCCGCTCAAGGGCGGTTTGTAAGGAATCCGCGCGACTGGTACCTGGCTGCAGAGCAATAGTATACAATGAATGAGGGGCATCAGCAGGCCACCCACCATAGCATAACCACAACCCAAGATACGGGAATTGTTCGGTATCGTATCTGAAAAGGATCCGTTCACCGGTATCTTTCCGGTGTAATCCGCATTCCCCCGACCTGGGAGCGTGTGTATACAGCTTCACCGCTCTCTCCACATCTGGTTCCGGGACGATACGATAATCCATCTTCTGGGTATCGTCGAGATGAGGCCAGGGAAGAGAACTCCCCTGCTCTCCGATAGCAGCATCGGTGCTCCATTCCAAGAATACGCTGTGAATCCCTTCATCCAGAAGCAGTTGGGAACCCGGATGTATTTGAAGCAACGGTTGCGGTGTCCAGAGATATTCCAGTATGTGCTCACTCATGTTGACCAGAGTATATTCAATCTGCACCGTGTGTTCGTGCAGCGTAATTTTCTTTTTAAATTCGTAATCAGAGCGCACTCCCCGCACAGAGAGGTAAATTGCATAATCCGACAAATGATACGTCCAGGGAATCGACCAGAGCTCCCCATGGTCAGGAAATACGTAATTACGCTCACCTGATACGCCGTTCGACCGATATGTTGTCGCCCGGATAGTAGGGAAGCATTCATCAAAACCACCGGAAGCATACTGTGCATATTCCGCCCCGTAGGATGGCAACATCTCCTGATTATAATCCCGGGAGGGTTCCAGCAAGAACTGCGTGCCCGACTTTTTGTTCAGCAATTCAACCATTTTTCCCCCGAACTGGGGCAATATCTGGACTCTGAGTACAGAGTTCTCCAGTAAAAGGAAGACTAATCCATTTTTCCGGTATTGAGATATCATGTGTGGGTAAAAAAATTGAATCCACCTTCGCACGGATTACCTGAATTCATTCCACGAAAAAGTTAACTTCTCTATCTCTGCCAGGGTTGAGTTGTCAGCACCAGCGGATGGGAAGTTCCGTTGTGAAGATGCACGAACACATTTATCGAACGCCCTCAAGACTGCTGCCTGATCACCATCTCTGGTTCAATCCATGCAGGGTAAGAAAAGTATGATTCGGCTTTCTCTGATATTTGCAATAATGTTGCCAGGAATCGTGAGAAGTGGAGAAAACTCCTGCACAACTACTGAGACTCAGAGGATAAGCGATTCAGACCGAACAAAAATTCTGGCAGGATTTAAACGCCGGAGTGTGCGGTTACGGCACAGAACGTGCGCTTATGCACAACCAAGCAAAGGACTATACACCGAAACTAAGGCAATCTTGTACTCTTGAATCAATACTGGGTAGGCTCAACTTTCTATTTCTGTTGGACGGATTGATAATCTCTGTTCAACCGATGGAAATCACTTACCTTCCCGACCCGGTTTCCCCTGTCATATAGGTTCAGCTACTTACTCTATCATCACCCGATGGGGGCTTGACCAGGCCAGGTGACCTTCCGCCACCTTCATATTCCCGGGATAATCCGGCCAGTCACCTTCCTGCTGCACTTCCCAATAATACCAATGGAATCCGGGATCCGGGGTATCTGAATATGTTGTGGACAGGGTCATGCTCCCATTACCCTCCACTTCATAAATACGATCTCCATCCCGGATAAGAGTGGCTTTCACCAGGGGTTTGGTTGTCTCGACCCGAAGACTGAGGTTCACCTCCCCTGCGCTCTCCATATCCTGCCCCATGAATGCACCATTGACCCGGGCACCAATCAGCATTCGATTGCCGTTCGTTGCATACACCCGATGTTGCTTAATCGCGCCGATAATAGCTTCGGGAGTTAATTCCCTGGCATAGATGCCGGTCAGGCCGCCACCGGTCCCCGGATTCCGGCGGTGCCCGTCGCTGGTGCCAACGAAACCCACCTTGAACCGATTCGACAGGTCAGCGTGAATCTTATCCGGGGGATCAATAAAATTTCCCCAGCCGGATACCACTTCGATATTGGCATCAACCGGCCGATCAACTAGTTGAAAGTCGGGATGCTGAGTATTCATCACCCCTCCGGCAGCCTCCACCGCATCACAGAGTTCTTCAAAATTCCCGCGATTCTCAATATGGCGAAGGATCGGAGTCTCCTCCCCGGCGAAAATCACCGTCCGATGATTTGAGCGGCCGTCATCGGTACGATCCGACCACTCCCATCCCGGGAGTGGGATAAAACAGCCCGGCTCCGCAAATTTCCGGCTGTAATAGACCGACAAGCGGTACGCGGATTCAGCAAGATTCTGCCCCTGAAAGGCACCCTGGGAGTTGCTGTTCAACCAGGAGGCCGCATCATTTTCCTGCATTACTACCACATCAAGGTTTGCTTTATCTTTGGCAAAATGCATCAATTCATCTACCTGCCCTTCGGCATCCGGAGTTAAACCGGTGTGCACGTGCAGATCACCCCAATACAGATTGTAGGTTTCACCATCAAGGGAGATCGAACGGCGATCCCTGTTATCATGCAAGGGAAGTTGAACCGGTTTCCA
>DATFLS010000650.1:0-8797 GCA_035267465.1 bacterium | reverse complement strand
CCCGCTCGCCACATCCTGATAGAGTTCTTCCCGGCTGATCCGTTCAGGTTGCTTCTCCTTTTTCTCCTCAGTTTCGGCCTGCTCCTCTGCTTCTTCGGTGATCTCCTCCGGAACCGGAATGGTGGCTTCAATGGGAAACAGCATCAGGCGGAATCCCTCGGTATGTTCATATCGAGTGGTCAACCGATCCGTAATAGATTCTGTTTGCCCGGTGGAGGTGAGTATCCGGACGAGCGCGTGTTGTTCACCCAGAAAATCCGTCCAGATCCCCAGTGAATATTCCTGCTCCAGAAACTCCTCCAGTGCCTGGATTTCTTCCCTGGGAAGAATGACTTCGATGAGCCGTAATTCCATGCTGCTCCACTCGATAAGTAACTGTGGATTCCGAAATGTCCATTTTGCCCGAACCAGGACTTTTGCCAACAGAATATAATAATCTATGGGAGTATTGAGAAAACCTAAAAATCGCCTTCCATAAAAAACCGGGGAGCATGTAGCTCCCCGGCTCAATGTAGTTCGGATGTCAAAGATTGAGAAGCTTAGAATTCACCGCCGCCCATGTCGTAACCGCCGCCTCCCTGCTGTCGGTCTCTCTGTTGATCGCGGAAGTTGTTTATGTTCAGGCGGAGTGTGAGCATGACAATGGGGGATTCCCGGTCGCGATAACTGTACCAGTAGAAATCCGCGCCTTCCGATATCGATTCCCGATCGCCGGTGCCCAGGACATCCCGGATCTGCAGAATGCCGGTGAGTTTCTTATCCATGAAATCCTGCCGGACCGACATATCCGTCATAAAGTAGCCTTCCCGCTGGCCCTGGGCGGAGACGGTCGGGCTGCGGTATCTGCCGTCGAATTGTACACGTCCGTTCTTCCAGAGATTCAGGGAGTTCCGGATCCGGGCGTTCCAGTTATAACTCTCCCGGGAAAAGGCATTATCTTGAATGACACCCTCGATACGATAGTGATACATATTCCCCATCAAATTCATGTTCCAGAAATCGGTTACGTCGAACCGGAACATCAAATCGGCGCCGAAGGAATAATCCGTACCCACATTTTCGGGTTTATGCAGGGTCACATTCTCCTGGTAGACGGTCTGAATGCGATCAATTTTATTATGGCTGACCCGATAGTACGCTTCGGTAGTCGCAGATACCAGCCCGAACAGATTGGTCTGATAGCCCACCTCGTAGGAATCGATATATTCAGGCTCCAGCGCCGGATTTCCGGAACGCACATTATAGGCGTCCATCCAGGTGACAAAGGGTTCCAGGTACCAGCTCCTCGGGCGGTCGATTCTCCGGCTGTAGCTGGCCATAAGCTCCGGAATGCCGGGAAGATCATACGAGGCATGCAGGGTGGGAAAATAATCCCAGCGATCAATGGAGAACGTTTGCCCGTCGTTCGGCAGCACAATATCCCGGAAGGTATATTCACCACGGATACCGAACTGATATCCAAGACTGGCCAACTCTCCCGAATACAGGGAATACACCGACGCCTCCCGCTGCGCATGCGAGATGTCATTGCTGTATTTGGGTTGATAGACATATGCATTCTGTTCGGTGTTATAAATGGAATAATCCGTAAACTCATCCGCCTGCTCAAGCTCAGATTCCAGTCCGGCTTCGAATTTGTTGGTTTCGGAAAACGGCAGCGTGTACTCCAGCTCCATTTCCACTTCGCCCTCCGGACCGGTTTCGGTAGTTCTCCTGCCTTCGGTGATCTGATTGACCACTGCACGCAATTCGTCAGTCGTTTGTTCCTCTCCATCCCGGTACCGGTACTGTAACTCGGCCAGCAGCTCATGGCCTTCCCGCTGAAACTTCTTCTGGTAATCCATATTCAAGGCATAATATATACTTTCCAGAGATCGGTCGGTGATGCTGGTATAAGTATCCGGACTGGGCGCAGCCGACGTCCATTCTCTGTAGATCTGCCGCTGATCCGACAGGAAGCCCCATTGTCCGATGCGCCCCCGGACGCCGATAATGTCATTCGGAGTCAGATTATAATCCAGTGCAGCCCGGACTCCGGACGACAGACGACCCCAGGAGGATGTACCGGTCGAATTTGTAAATGCCGTGGTTCCTCCATAGGTGGTCCGGCGCCGCTGAATCTGTTCACCGTCATAGATGCGCCGGTTATAATCCGCACTGAAAGTGGCTGTGTATTTATCGGTGCGATATTCGAGAAGTGATTCGCCGCCGTATTTATCATTCAACCCGCCGTTTGCATTCACCAGACCGCTGATTCCCTGTAAAGCATTCTTTTTCGTGACGATGTTGATAATACCCGCCGTCCCTTCGGGATCATACTTCGCTGAAGGATTGGTAATAATTTCGATGTCATCGATGGTGCTGGCAGGGATTTGCTGGAGAGCATCCTGGGCATCCAGCATCGTGGGCCGGCCATCGATGAGCACCGTGAAACTGCCACTGCCCCGCAGGCTGACATTCCCCTCGATATCAACCGTCACCGAAGGGACATTCTCAAGAACGTCGGCAGCATTCCCGGCGGCAGCGGTTTCCATGCTGGAAACATCGACTACCTTCCGGTCAATCTCATAGGAGACCGGCGGCCTGTCCCCTTCCACCACCACGCTCTCGTTCGACTGAATCGAGGCCTGAGACAAAGAGAGCGAATCAAGCCTGATGTTCCGATTCCGGGGAGTAATCTGCAGGTCCCCGATATGGGTTTTCGAGTATCCGATAAAGTTCGCCGCCAGAAAGTAATTCCCCGGACTTAAATCATTCAGATGAAAGCGACCGTGGTTATTGGTTATGGTGCCGGTCACCTGTGCACTATCCTCCGATGCATACAGAACAACATTCACATATTCCATGGGCTGCTGTGAAGTGGAGTCCATCACCACTCCTTCAATGGTTCCGCTGAAACCATCTGAACCACGCTGCGGTGGCTGCGCTAATACACTAATCGCGAGTACCAAAATAGAAACTATCATGATGAGCAGTGATTTTTTCATGGTATTCTCCTCTGCGATCTATTGGTGACCATCTTAATCACCTTCATGATAACGGGGAATTCTGTAGGAAAATTGTAGATTTCGTCCAATCCGAAAGAAATATGAGATAAATGGTGATATTAGGTATGGAAAATGGATCTGGCTTGGTTACTGGTGAAAGGGCAAACGGCAAATGGCAAAAGTATGGGTTGGGGAAGTTTGGTCAGGGATTCGCTGGTATGGTAAAATCAGAACCGGAGTCGGATATTCAATTAGGCGGATTCATGGTTAATAGGTTGTCGTCAATTGTCAATGGTTAGTTGTCAATGGTCAGTTGTTGATTGTTGGAAGTTACCCGGGTACTGCTGTTAACTGATCGAAAGCAACTGTTGGTTCTCTGCCACAGAATATGGAGTTCCTGATTCGATGTAGTGAGATAATGACTGTCTGCAAACAACTGCTGACCACCGATGGAGCACTGCTGACATTCGGGGATCGGTGGCTGTCCTTCGGTGGAAGATGGCTGAGTACTGGAATAAAGGCTGCTGACTTCGACAGAACCACCGCTGAGTACTTGATCAAATGCGGCTGAGTTCCACAGAATCGTGGCTGCATTTAACAGACCCGCGGCCGAGTTTGACAGAAGCACGGCTGTAGTTGACAGATCCATGGCTGTGCTTGAGAGATCCGTGGCTGAGTTTCCGGGAACGGTGGCTGACTATGGTTATTGGTCAATCGTCAATAGTCAATAGTAGAAAGGCATAGCGCGTGGCGCAGAGCGTGAAAAATGAGACCGGAGTCTGGAGACGGGAGACCGGAGTACAGGCAAAAGGCAAACGGCAGACGCAAACCCTCCGAACGGAAGGAGGTTTTGTACCAGGCTTTGGTCCTCGTCGTGAAACGTGAAAAGTCAAAAGTGACATAAGGGCTCCCCCCACACCTCGCCGGGGACATAAGGAAATAGGTACATAGGGTCGCGATGCGGCTGGTATTCAGGATTACAGAATGTCCGGAGAGTGACCAATCGTGGGTGTTACCTGCTCCCTCCTATCCATCCGCATCGCCTTCGGAGTGTGAGTGATACTGCTCCCTACCCACTGCTCCCCTACCCTATGTACTTATGCCCCTATGTACCCGGTGAGGGGTAGAGGGCGGAGAGATTGCCAACTGCCAATTGCTAACTGCCAACTGGCTTTTCCGGCCTCCGGTCTCTTATGATCGTGTGTGTTATCTCCAGTCCTTTCGCATCGCTTGCTTCTGCCTTTTCACTTCTCACTTTTCACCATCAACAATTGCCAACTGCCCACTGCCAATTGCCAACTGGAAGCACTGTTCACTCCTTCCCATCCGCCTAGCTTACGTCTGCCATTTGCCTTTTGCCGTTTCACTGAAGTCACTCATACCGCAGCGATTCCGCCGGATTTCGCAGGGCGGCGCTGATCACCTGGGTGCCGACGGTGAGGAGCGCGAGGGTGAGTGCGATAATTCCCGAAAGCGCGAACATCCACCAGTGGAGGTGTACGTGATAGGCATACTGCTGCAGCCATTGACGCATCAGAAGGTAAGCAACGGGCCAGGCGATGAGATTCGCCAGCACCACCCACCGGGTGAATTCTGTGGAGAGCAGGGTGACGATCCGGGGTACTGACGCACCAAACACTTTCCGGATACCGATTTCCTTGGTCCGGCTCACCACCGAATAGGAGGTCAATCCCAGCAGTCCGAGACAGGCAATCAGAATGGACATCATTGAAAAATGACTGAATATCTGACCCAGCTGGGTCTCCAGTTTATACATCCGGCCGATTTCGTCTTCCAGAAAATAATATTCAAAAGGCACATGCGGGTCCAGGTCTCGCAGGGCTTTTTTGGTGAAGTTCAGAGCAGATTGTGTGTTCTCCGGACGCACTCTGATGGAGAGAGCGTCGAACGAATTCCAGAGAACGATAGCCAGGGGTTGCAGGGTGTTCCGGAGTGACTCGTAGTGGAAATCTTCCAGTACGCCTACAACCCTGCCCCAGTCCGGGTACAATCCGGAGAGCACACGGAATCGTTTCCCGACGGCTGCTTCTGCGGATTCCCAGTTCAGTGCTTTCACGGCGGCTTCGTTGAGAAGGTACGCCCGGCCGATATCGGCAGGGGAATCTGCGCGAAAATTACGTCCGGCCAGTTGGTCGATCCGGAACATGGGTACAAAATCCGCATCAGCCATGAAAAACCGCATCATCATTTCATCATTCTCGCGCATACCCTCCCATTGAATGGAATTATTCCAGTGGGTGGTCATAAAATGATTTCCGGAGACCTGCAATATATCGGGACTGGTAAGTAATGTGGTCTTGAGTAGGTCTGACTGGCTGGAAAGATCACCGTGCAGCGGGATAGTAATCACGTGTTCATTTTGAGTTCCCAGATCTTTGTGCGCAATGAACCGGAGCTGGGAATGGATAATCAGGGTGATAATCACCAGTAAAATGGATGCCGTGAACTGGAATACCACCAGGAGATTGCGAAATCCGGATCGGGAAGTCGTTCGTCCCGGTGACGTTCTGAGAATGATTGCCGGATGTCTGGCAGATACGTACCAGGAGGGATAGAGCCCGGATATCAGACCCACCAGCATAGCAATTCCGAGCAGTCCGAGGGTACACGGCCAGTTTTGGAAATAGTCAATATTCAGGTGGAGGTTGAACAGTTGATTATAGACTGGAAAAACTAACTCGACCAGCAGCAGGGCAAGCGGTAAGGCGATCAGCGCGAGCATGATGGATTCTCCGAAAAACTGGGCCATAATTTGTGGACGGGAGGCACCAATCACCTTGCGCATACCGACTTCTTTGATCCGGGAGGCCGACTGGGCAATGGCCAGGTTCATGAAATTAATACAGGCAAGTGTCAGGATAACAATCCCGATTCCCGTGAAAATGAGTATGGATAACTTTAAGTTCGGGTTGAGGTGAATAGCCGATATCGATTCCAGGCTCAGCGATTTCAGTAATTGAAACTCCGGATTCTGGTTCGGCCGGTGGGTCTGACAGAATTGCACGGATTTCTGCTCGAACTCAAGTAACGAAAATTGCGGTTGAGTCAGGACATACGCCTGGAAGTTGTATGCACCCCAGCTGGCGAGATAATCGTAGCCGGTGATCTCGAGGATTAATGAAAACGGCGCCACCAGTGCGAACCGGATATCCGTATTGTAGGGAATATCTCTGGCAACACCTGTCACCGTGAGATCGATCCGGCTATCAAGGGTGAGTGTTTTACCCAATGGATCGGCACTGCCGAAATATCTCTCTGCGGTCTGTTCGGTGATAACTACGGAATATTTATCACGCAGTACAGTTTCCGCATCCCCCTGCTCAAGCGGAAAGGAAAACGCCTGAAAAAACGCTGGATCGGCCAGCAGGAATTGATCTTCGATAAAGCTCCGATCCTGATAGGACAGCGGCGTCTTGTTCAATGTTTCCAGCCGGACGAAGTCAGTGATCTCCGGAAATTCCCGGGTGAGAGCAGGGAGCAAAGGGGCCGGAACAGCCGCACTTTCGCCGGTCTCTCCGTGCACCTGCTGTATCCGCTGTAAACGGTACAGGCGATCCTGATTCCGGTGAAATCTATCGAAGCTTAGTTCGGTCCTGACGAAGGTCAGGATCACAATAAAGCATGCCATGCCCACCGAGAGACCGATCACATTGACCATAGCATACAGGGGATGTTTCCGGATGGTCCGGATGGCGATTTTAAAATAATTACCGATCATAAGGTATACCTATCCTTATAAGGAGTGGCTTGAAATGCCTCCCGGGTAATATTGGAATTTCCCCTTGAGATCCGGTACTATCTTATAAATTAATCTGCATCGACGGAAAGAAATACAATAACTGTGCCGCGGATGGAATTGTCAGATTTAAGTTCTTAACTAACAATAAGTTGGAATAAGGCCACGATTGATCTCCTGTTAAAAAATTATATCCGAATGATATAGAGATATATCAGGGTTATATGATTGATCAGTCAGTTGTCAATTGTCAATGATCAATCCTAGATAGGCAAAAGTATGACGTTGGACAGGCAAACGGCAAACGCAAACCCTCCGAACGGAAGGAGGTTTTGTACCAGGCTTTGGTCCTCGTCGTGAAACGTGAAAAGTCAAAAGTGACATAAGGGCTCCACCCCACACCTCGCCGGGGACATAAGGAAATAGGTACATAGGGTCGCGATGCGGCTGGAATTCGGGAGTACATTAGGTTCGAAAGGTGACCGGTCATGGGTGTTACCTGCTCCCTACCCACTGCTCCCCTGCCCTATGTACTTATGTACCTATGTACCCGGCGAGGTGTTGGGGGCGGAGAGATTGCCAACTGCTTTCCCCCGTCTCTTGATATTCAAAGCCGAATTTCATAAATACATTCAATTCGTTATACTCTATTGAAATACAAAATATTTATGAAAGACGAACATGAAGTTCGGTTTTAAAAAGAGAGGACGTCATGAGAATCAGATTGTGTACTTTGTTTGTATTTGGATCAGTCTTTCTATTTTCCCATCCGAATATTTCCCTGGCGGTAGAAGTGAACAAGCATCTGCAGGAATCCGTTGATGTCAGCCAGGGTATGACGCTTCAGCTGGAGCATGGAGACGGGCACGTCACCATTACTCCCTGGGAGAAAGATGTGGTGGATATCGAGGTGACCTACCGGTATGAATTCACCGGCATCGGCGTCAATGCTGAGGAATATGATTTTAACCTGGAGGTGAACCGACAAGGTAATACTGTTGCGGTGCGGGGTGCGGAAGACCGTCCGAATCGGCAGCTTTTTATCTCATCTCAACGACATGAATATGCATATCACATTTCCGCTCCGGCTTACCTTGTGCTGGATATCCACGGTGATGACGGGAATGTGACGGTGAGAAACTGGCGTAATGATGTTACTCTCCGGGGTGATGACGGAAGCATTCTCCTGAGCAACATCAATGCGGGCAATTTGAATATTTCAGGTAACGACGGCGATATGTTTCTCACAGATCTTACCGGGAACCTTACACTACAGAGTGACGACGGTGAACTGGAATTAAGCGGGATTCGGGGGGATATCTCCGTTGATGTCAATGATGGCGACGTCGAGATGAATAATATTCAGGGAGCACTCAGGGTGACAGCTGATGACGGAAATACGAGCCTCTCCGACAGCGAGATTTCGGATGGCCGGATTCGAACCAACGATGGAGATGTGAGAGTCGGTCGCTCCAGTGGGAATTTCACCATCAGCGGTGATGATGCCCGGGTCCGGCTTGATGAGGTCAGCGCCAGCCGGTTAGAAATCGATATCGGAGATGGTGATGTCTGGACCTATCTCCTGGCAGCAGAGAATATGGACGTGAACATCCGCACCGAGGATGGAGATATAGAATTGCGCCTGGCAAATGACATCGCCGCCGAACTGATCCTGGAATCGGAGGACGGAAACATTGACCAGGAATTCACTGACATTTCGGACGTCCGGCAAGGAGAGGATTGGTTCACCGGGATTCTGAATAATGGCGGAGGCAGTATCCGGGTCCGGACAGATGGTGGTGATATTCGTGTGCGGACGGGATTGTAAAAGGCGCAGTGCAGAGCGCCTGGCGCAGAGTGCCCAAAAGGCAGAAGGCAAACGTCAGATGCAAGCCGACCGAATGGAAGGAGGTTTTGAAGACAGCAGTAGGATTGGCGTGAGTCGTGAAAAGTCAAAAATGACAAAAGGGCTCCACCCCGCACCCTACCGGGTACATAGGGAAATACGTACATAGGGTCGCGATGCGGCTGGTATTCAGGATTACAGAATGTC
>DATFLS010000649.1:0-5086 GCA_035267465.1 bacterium | reverse complement strand
AAGCCTGCTGCTCCCCGTCCAGCAGTCCGGCGAGCGCGAACCGTCTCCCTCCCAGTCCCCGGATCACTCCGCCATTATTTGCAAGCATCGCCAATCCGGCCGCAATATCCCAAAGATGGACGTTCCACAGGAAAGCGCCGTCCGCACACCCGGCCGCCAGATAACAGAGATGCGCCACCGAGGACCCCAGGCTGCGCAATTTCCCCGGAAACTGCGCATCGATAGTGAAGTGCCGGTGCAGACGGGACAACGCCAGCAGCGCCGTCTCCGGGTGAAACTCCCCCGGGTCTTTCAACCGGACCGCCTTCCCGTTCCTCATCACCCGGCCCTCCGGCTGCGTATAAAAAAGATCGCCCGCCGCCGGCAGATAGAAAAAGCCAGCCAGGGGCTTATTGTGCTCAATCAAACCGATAGCAGTTCCCCACACCGGTAATCCGGCAACAAACGATGCCGTGCCATCAATGGGATCGATAATCCAGAACCGATCCCCGGACTTCGGCGGTTTCCGCAGATCATTTTCCTCCGCAATGATGCCGTCATCCGGGAATCGCCGGTCGAACTCACCCTTCAGATACTCCTGCACCTTCAGATCCGCCTCGGTAACATAGGTGCGATTCTCCTTCCAGGACGCCGAGACCTGCAGGTACGACTCCTGCGCGATATCGCCCGCCCTTTGTAATATCTCCACTATCTCCCGGGGATCGTACATAGGTTTCTCCTCGTTCATCGGTAATATCCATTCGCAGAATTTGCAGCTTCTGCCGGAGAATTGCATCCGGAAATCCGGGGGAATCGGGCAGGGGGCGTAAATGCCCCAGGGGTGATTGTGAGCCATTCACCGAGGCGCCGTTTACGGCACAGTATACCAGAGCTCCGAACCTGCAACAGACCATTTCCGTGAAGCTGCAATCAGTTTCCGTGAAGCTGCAATGTATTTCCACCAAGCTGCAGCCAATTTCCGCCATGCAACAATCAATTTCCGTGAAGCTGCAATCAATTTACACCATGCAACAATCAATTTCCGTGAAGCTGCAATCAATTTTCGCCTGGCTGCAGACAATTTCCGGCATGCAACAACGCATTACCGGGCTGTTGCAAAGGATTTCCGGGGAACTTGGGTCTGTGCCGGAGACGTTGTTACTCCTTTTCCCGGGTTTTGCCGTCCGCCCCGGACTGATCGCGGTTCTGCCAGAGGTCATTCACATCGCCTCTGCAGAGATTGCCGGGAGTCCCACCCCTATGCAATCCTTCGTAATAATGATCATATCTCCGAACGGCCGGCAGGATCTGCTGAGCGGTCACCCCGGGAGCTGGTGCTCCGGTAATCACTGGGAAAATGCGCAAGGTCTTCTGCCCCGGCAGCCGGCAGAGCGCATCAGACGGAAGGCTCTCCGGATTGATTAGGTCCGGAGAGCACGGGATTCAATTCGTCCACCGCTTCGCAATCGCTGGGATAATTTTGATGAGAAACAGGCTCATCTTTCTCTTGCCCCTCTCACCGGGAAGTCGTAACATAGAGAGAATCCAAATCACGCTATCCATATTTGATTCATATAAATCAGTGATAAATTGAAAGGAACGTGCTTTATGGAACGTGCACCGTATTCAGAAGGCATTATTCTGCAGGTGACCCGGAGGTTGCTGGATCACGCCAGAGAATTCTTTACGGATCTGAAACAGAAGGCCGGTTTCACCAAGGCGCGCCTGAAAGAGATCGAGGCGCGGCATGAGAAGACACAGAATTTACGCAGCGCGGAGGCCGGCAAAATAATCCTGAAAAGGAAAACCGCACGCAAGGATGACGCCCTCGCCAGGAATTATGCATACGGACAGAGGGTTCGGAAGCGCTTGAAGCTGGCTTATGGCAAGAATTCCCCCGAATTCCGGTCGTTTCCCAGCAAGGAATTAACTGCGGCCCGCACTGACGAAAAGGCAATGATGAGCGTGATGGAACTGATCCTGGACATCGTGCAGGAGTATAAGGAAGCACTGATGAAACGGGGGATGACCGCGGAAATGATCGAACTGGGTCCGCAGCTGTTAAAAACCCTGCGGGCATCGGATGCCGACCAGGAGAAGCAGAAGGCGGACAACACGGCGGAAACCGCAAAACGAAACAAGTATCTGGTGGACTTATACCAGGCTGCCAATGAAATTAGTGACTGCGGTGTCCTGGCCTTCCCGGATGATCCGGAGATACGGAAGCTGTTCGAAAACCCCTGGCCCTCCCGGACGTCTTCGAAATCTAACGAGGGGGATTGAGCTGATTGAGGGAGTGGGCACAGGGGCGTAAACGCGCCCCCAATAAGATAGCGTGATTGTCTGCTCCCCCGGCCTGAAGGCCGGGACTACGGGAACTCCTCCACGAATTAGTGATGTTGAAACCCCTTAGCCCCGGCGTATACGCCGGGGACCTGAACGTTCCCAAAATATAGAATAGAGCGCCGTTCACGGCGCTGAGCATTCTCCGGCCTAAGAGGCCGGGGCTACATCATACGTTCCATGATTTGATACCGACACGACCGGTAGCCCCGGCACTCACGCCGGTGGGAGGGCGTCTCCCCACGATATGGTGTGTTGTTTAGTGTTTGATCCTGGCCAGGTGCTCCTGTATGTGTTTAATTCTCGGAGTGGCCTTCATGGATTCGGCATAGGAGAGGGCCTGCTCCAAATAGGTCTTCTGCTGTGCGGGATCCTGTTGTTTTTCTGCCAGCAGACTGAGATCGTAATAAACCTCCAGCAGTTCGGCAAGATCCCCGTATTCCTGGCTGATATTGAGGCTGATGTGCAAGTCGGAATTTGCCATCTCCAGGTCGCCTTGCTCGCGATACAGGACACCGAATACCCGGTACGCTTCCGCCAGATTCACCCGATCGTAGAGCTGGGAAAAGATATTGAAGGCTTCCCAGACTTGCTTCTCGGCCTGATCAAATGCGCCCTGATAAATCCGGACTTCGGCCAGGGCCAGGATGCAGGAGCCGACCAGCCGCTGATTCTGGACTTCTCTGGCAAGGGTCAGGGCGCCGGTTAAACTTGCAATGGCATGGTCATACTGCTCCAGGTACCGATACACCAGTCCCTGATTAATGAGAATCGTCACCTGGGTCTCCCGATCCATCCGCTCCTTCTCCCGGAGCACTCTGGCAAAGATTTCTGCGGCCTCCTCGGTCCAACCCTGCATACCATCGATAATACCGAGGTTCATTTGCACAAGTAAACTCTGCTGTATCAGGCCTTCCAGGTCCGAGTCCAGTTCGTCCAGCAGCTCCTGCGCCCGCAGAAAATGCTGCTTCCCTTTCTCTATCTCCCAGCATTCCTGCAGGGCAATCCCCAGGTTATTGTGCGCCCGGAATTGACCGTACACATCCTGCTGTTCTTCAAATAAAGACAGAGCCTGGGAATACGCCGTTTCACTCAACGGAAAATCATTTGTCAGGAATGCCCATTTCCCTTCGGTCATTAACACTTCGGCAAAGAGGGCGGGGTGGTCTTCATCCATGGTCTTCTTGAGATAGGTAATGAGCGATTCGGCTTTACGGTACTCCCCGAATTGCAGGCAGACACCGGTAATCGCGATCTGGGCTTTCACCAGCGCCGGGAACGATTCGGCCAGCTGGGCCCGGATCAGCATCATCAGATGGTCGTAATCAATTTCCCGATAGAAAATCTTCTCTTGCTCGGAGGACGCCTGCTGCCAGCGGACCTGCATGTACTGCTCTCGTACCCGCTTAATTTCTGTATATTTTTCTACGAGACCAGAACCTCCGTATTCCTCTGCTATCTCGAGGACAGCCTCGAAGAACCTGGAGATAATCTGGTGTCGATTGGAGAGATCCGGATTGGAGTAATCCATGTATCTACCTTCTCCCTTTATTGAAAAAATAACCAGCGTTACTTAACACCTCTCTCCCCCCGGATATACGGGGGAAAGGCGTGGAAGAAAATTATCTAGTCAAGAATTCCCCAGACCCACCGTGAGAAATGGGGGCTTCTGAAGTACCAGAACCTATCGTACTGAACAACGGACTGATAATCACTGTGATCGTCATAATTGACGGCAACGTTCGGCGAGCCCTTCAACCAATATGATGGTGTGACAAGAACGGCCTCGTATCCCTCGTTCAAATTGAAATGATAATCTTCCCCTTCAACTGCGATAGTCATAGCCACTTTGGTTCTCGATTTCCATAATCTCTTGATGATTTTTTCCAGCAAATCTGATTCAGACGGCAGTACATTCCCCTGGACGACTTCTACTGAACCGGATATACTTCCAGGTTCATACTCCAGGCGCACTTCAATCCGGTCGGCGACCCGACGCTCGAAAGAATCCACCAGGTCCCGCACCAGCCGCTTCGTATAAGCGTCCACCGGTCCGCCTTCGATCTGAACATCCACGTCCGGATTGATCCGAATGACCACTTCCACCGGCTCGTTTTGATCTGTCAATGCTTTCGCAATCTTCCATACCAGGGACTTTTCGTTCCATCGCAGCTGATCTTCATCTCCCTCAACAGCCGCTGTTCGAGCTCCCGGGGTATAGGCGAATCCCAAGGTGGTTTCCCCCTCCAGATCCACATGGCCGAGCAGTGACTCCACCAGGGAGGACAGCAGCGATTTTGCTTCCCCGGGCAGCGAGCCGTCCACCTCGATTGTTGCACGATCCACAATACTGTGGAATATCACATCGTCCGAATTTACCCCAACCACCATTTCAATAAAGACATTCTCATCCAGAGCATTTGGTGGGAAGATGACAGCATTCCCCCTGACATCTGAGAGTACCGGGATCCACCATTCTGACCCAGAATTCTGTTCCAGCAGATCCGTGGCCTCGGCGGATTGTGCCTTCCCGATGATCCCGCCGGACTCCTGCCAGACAATCCCCCCATACCTTCTCAACCTTCTGAAGCCTTCCGATTTGCCTAACACATCAGAGAGCTGAATACCCTCATAGTTCGCCTGCAGCAGGCGGAGGCTTGCTGTTCCATCCTGTTGTTCCGGAGCAGTCTCCGCCGGCGAATTCTCCCCGAGTGGGCTCTCCAATGGATTCTGGCAGCCTATTATCGCCGCGATGACAAGAAAA
>DATFLS010000648.1:0-5179 GCA_035267465.1 bacterium | reverse complement strand
TCCCAGAGATTATTGGTCTCCTGATCAGCGGTATGCATATCATACAGTTCCGGCGGGCGTTCGGAGGAGAGTATCAGTTTATAGCGCTGATCCCGCACGCAGCGTTCCACTCCCTTTCCCCAGGCCGGTTCGTTGTTGTATGGTCCCGGCGTTTCGCCCTTGTCGATATACGGATAATTCTCCATATAAATGGCCTCCCGGCGGGGTCCGGGCTCGCCCCGGGCCAATTGGCTGAGATCCCGCCCCTGCAATCCCGGAGGCGCCTCCAGGTTTAATAATCCCAGCATGGTCTGGACCAGGTCCACTGAGCTGATCAATTCGGTGGTGGACTGTCCGGCCGGGATCACCCCCGGATACCGCATCAGCATCGGGATGCGCGCCGCGGTATCGTAGCAGAGGCGCTTGGAATGGTCGTTCCAGCGATGCTCGAAGAAGTGCCCGTGCTCGGTGGTAAAGATCACCAGGGTGTTCTCTGCGAGGTCAAGGTCGCCCAGGGTCCGCAAAATCCTGCCGACCTGTTCATCAACCTTGGAGCACATGGCATAGTAAATTCGCCGATGTTCATCATTGGGAAAGGTGTTTTCGTACATCGCTTCGAACTCGACGGGAACCGAATAGGGCGGATGAGGCGGATAGTACGACACATACAGGTACAACGGGCGCTGCCGGTTCGACTGCAGGTATTGCAGCGCATCATCGGTGATGACATCCACCGCATAGCGTTTGCCCCCGGGACCGTCGAAATAGTGATTGGAGCCCCGGCCGTCGGAGGGGTACTCCGGAAAGGTATCAAAGCCCTGGCTGTTCTCGCGTCCCAGATGCCACTTCCCGAAGTAGCCGCACTGATAATCATGGGCGGACAGCAACTCTGCGAGGGTTTCAATCCGGGGCGAAAGTGACCAGGTGTTCTCCAGCAGTCCATGCGCATGGGGGTAGAGCCCGGAGAGAATGGAGGCCCGGTTGGGCGCACAGACCGGCTGCGCTGCGTACGCATTGTCGAATCTGATCCCCTCGTCGGCAATCTGATTGAGATGCGGGGTCTTGATGCCCGGCTGCCCGTAAACGCCCACGCCATCTCTGCGATGCTGATCGGTCAGGATGAATACGATATTCGGCCGGGATTGGTCACGCTGAGACGTGCTGCCGCCGGCTTCGCCTGCCACGGCAAGTCCGGACAACAGCAGGCCCGCGCGGCGGAGGAATTGTCGTCTGCTTGCTGAATAGGAATTCTTGTGGGTTTGAATAATGTGACTCCTTTGTTTCTGTCTGTGAAAGATACTATTCATTTCGCATAGATATATTCAGTGTTGAGTCGCATCCCTGGAAGTGTATCAGGCTCTGCCCCAGAGACCGGCCTGAGCACTGATGATATCATCGATGCTCACATCTCCCCAGATCGGATCCGGAGAGGTCAGCCGGAAGTGTTTCCCGGACTCCAGCAGAGTCAGAAGGGATGTTTGCATCGCCGGATGTTCCAACTCCTCTTCGATGGCGGCATCCAGGAGGCTGGCATGGGGTTCGCCAATCAGATCCCGGATAAACTGATTCGTGTCGGACAAATCGGTCAGCAGGATGGGATGCCCGGTATGCTCCTGAACCGTGTCTGAAATGGTCTGGATAATGCAGTGGACCACATAGGCATCGTCGAGCAATCCCAGCAGACCGAGCCGGTCCGGAATCAGATCACTGGGAGCCAGAAAGTATTTCTCCGCTTCCTCCAGGAGGGGACGCATGAACAGGACCAGGTCCTGGTTTTCGGCGACGGTCATCATATCCTCCAGGAGGGCCGGGATGTGTTCGATATATTCGTGAATGAAGATGAATACACTATTGAACTGGTGGCTGGTGAGCTGCAATCCCCGTGCTCCGGCAGACGCGCGCAGGGCGTCGGCCAGATGTCCTTCTTGCTTCTCCACAGCAATCGCTTCTTCGATCACCTGCCGGAGTTGACGCGTATGCAACATGGAATGTCCCCTTTTGCTAGGTTCGGGCTGACAGGCAGGGCTGGTGATCCTTCCCACCGGTCACTGCCATCCGGGTCCGCGATAAATGCCCGGACGCCGGGGAGCGGGAGTGGTATCAGCAGGCAGCGCTGCCCTTATTTTCCTGTATTGTGTTGTGTCTAATTTTACAAGGATCCGGGTGTTGATGAAAGTAATTTAGTTGGGTGCTGTTGTGGTGTGTGATGAGATGGATGAGGACGGTTTGATGAATTAGGATAATGGATGGCGGGCAGACAGGTTCCTTTACACTCGAAAAGACTTACAATGTCACCCCGGGGGATCTCTACCGTGGCTCCTCGGGTGTGAGTCCGCGCCAGCAGGCAGGAGACACAGCCGGAGGCGCACCCGTGGTTGCCTCGTCCCAGGGAGTGGCGGAGTCATTCCCGCATATCCCCGGTGGAGATCCCTCCCCGATAACCAACTGTCAGCCACCTCACAGAGGCAGGACACTTGGAATCGGGGCCTGACGGCGCCCTTGAACACCAGGACTCGGGATGACATGGGGGAGAATGTGGTCACACGAACCGAACCTTGGGAGCATCTCGGAAGCCTTCGTCGCAGGCCTTCCCCAACGAATGTGGCATCCCGAACCCCGTTTTTCCGGGGTGAGGGATCTCTACCAGAAATCCTTGGGTGTAGTTGCGTGCCTGTGGGTGCGGGACGCCTTCGGGGCGCACCCGTGGTCGCCTCGTCCCAGGGAGTGGCGGAGTCAGGCGCTTATATCCCCGGTGGAGATCCCTCACCTTCTGGACTGCGAGGACTCGGGATGACATGTAAGAGTGGGATGGGGGGCACCGCACGTCGGCAGTACTCCAGGTTAACGTCATCTGCATTGGTTTATACGGGGGTGGGTATTATCCTGCGGACGGGACCAGACGTGCAGGAACAACACGAGGGCGGCTGGGAACCGCCCTCGGAGAGTTGTCATGATTCGATGCTTAATGTTCTGTTATACCTGTGTTTCCATCTCCTTTTTTATCTTTTTAATTCGTGGTGTCGCACCCATGGACTTCGCGTAAAACAGACTGTCTTCCAGATGCTGTTTCTGCAGCGCCGAATCGCCTTCGGCTTTCGCCAGGAGACTGTATTCGTAATATGCTTCGTACAAGTTCAACAGATTGCCGGATTCCCTATTGATTTCCAGACAGATGTCGAACTTGGCTGCGGCAAGCTCCGGATAGCCTGTTTCGCGATGCAGGATACCAAACACGCGATAGGTATCCGCCAATGAGGCGCGGTCATGTAATTGTGAGAATATCTTGAATGCTTTCACAAGATGTTCTTGACCGGCCGAATGATCACCTTGTTTGATCAGGACCTCAGATAGAGCCAAGGAGTTCAACCCGATGAGTCGGGTGTTCGGGAGGGCCGTGGCTTCCTTCACCGCATCGGTGAGGATCTCCTGCGCTTTGGCCAGGTCTCCCTTTTCCTTCGTTGAGAGCCCGTAGTTCAACATGAGATAAATCCTGTTGGCAGGATCACTTGCTGACTCATGTGAGAGGAGCTCGGCAAACTGTTCTATCGCTTCTGAGGTTTCACCACGCATGGCCTGCATAATTACCAGGTTGTTCTGGAGTTTGAGACCAATCTGTCCCTCCAGGTCACCCTGCAGGAGTTCCCTGGCTTTCTCAAAATGCGATAGTGCGGTTGCGGTATCCCACTGTTCGGCGATCAGAATCCCCAAATCCATGTGGGCTTTTGCCATACCCTCAGCATCCTCGAGTTCGGTGTATACATCGAGGGCCTGCTGGAACCATCGTTGGGCTGACTGCCACTGATTGCGGTGGGTTTCGACCAGACCGAACCGTAAGTAGACTCTACCTTGCTGATCTGAAGGCTCATCATCAAGCGAGGCGCGTACCTTCTGCAGAAGATCAAAGGCTTTTTGCAGTTCACCGAACTGATGACAGATTTCTGCCAGCTGAATCTGCACGTCGATCAATTCGCCGTCAGAAGCGGCGCCATACTTCCGGAGAGATGTAATGAGATACTCATAATCCACCTCCCGGAAGACGATCTCGGTGTCTTCGGATTCTCCGGCAGTCCAGTGATCCTGCAAGAATTGCTCTCGCTGCCTTTTCAGTGTGTTAAACTGATCGACAAACTCCGGTCCTATGGCGGCTGCAACCACATCTAACAGCCGTTCAAAGAACATCCCCGAAAGCTGGTTGTTATTCGAACGCGGAGTTCGCACCATTTCTATCTTCCTTGTGAATGTTTGACTTTGTGTTTAAATAGTGCCATTATAGGTTCTCCAGTTCCGAATTGCCTCTTCTTTAATTGTTCCTTTTAAAGAGGCACAAGCGTAAGCGTACTACCATTCGGTTATCTGATGTCATTAGAAGATCCAGCCCCACCGTGAGAAACCAGGCAGATTATATTTGATATAGCTGAAATACTCATCCTCAACAAGGGATACATTCATATCAGGCGCATCTTTCTTCGGATCGATGTGCACCCAGTATGGATCGCTGACGATGTTCCCTTTTCTTCTATTTTTCAGGTAATCATGGTAGTGTTTCTTGTCGAGTAAATATATCAGATAGCGCTTGTGCACATAGAGTTTGGCCACACCACCTTCAATATCATCCTGATCCTGGTTATAAAAGTCATTGAGGGATTCCGGGTTCGACCAGGCGCTGTAATCAAAATTGATATGGACTTGTTCTCCATCAAGATTATAAAGGGTGATCTTCAGGGCAATTTCAATGTTCCCATGTTTCCCTCTTCCCTTTTTACCCTTTTTGGATCGTTTCCCCTTCTTACCCTTCGTGGAGTCTTTATTCCGTTCCATATCCAATTCGGCCGGGTTATCCGAAACCTGCACATCAAAATAGAGTATCTGCCGGTCTTCCCAGTCATTGTCCGGCGGGAGCTGCAAGACTACACCAGGAGCGACCAGCCAGCCACCATAGTCTTTGTATACACGTCCGTAAGAGCTGCGAAGACCGATGGTTTTGGCCAGACCAAAGTGTTCCGCCGTCAACTCGATTGGTTCGACTCCGTCATCGAACTGCACGGTCTTATAGGCGACCTGCGTGTCCGCGGACTGCTCCGACGGAGCGATGGGGTTGTTCTGGCAGCCGATAATCAATCCGAACGCCATCATTAATATGATGACCGAAACTGCCATCAGTTTAGCGCGATTCATGAGTTCCTCCTATCGCTTTAAATTA
>DATFLS010000647.1:0-4043 GCA_035267465.1 bacterium | reverse complement strand
CACTTCGACCTGCTCCAGAGCGAAGAACCGGCTGTCCGGCACTATAGCCAGAATGGAATCCAGATCAACAGTGCTGAACAAGACGCTTTCGGATCGGCTTCCCTGAACAATGACCTTGTCTGTCAAGTTGGTCAAGTCCATGGACCGATCAAATTTTACCAATATGTAATCGGCCATATTGAGCACGCCTCCGGAGGTCGGATAGAGTGCGGCGACTACCGGCGGAATGGTGACATCGAACGGGGTGGCGCTAATCTCCTCGGAGAAAGCGCTTTCGTTATCCAGACTGTCTACCGCGGTGATTTGATAATAATAGGTTGTTTCATTGATCACCCCAGTGTCTACATAGAAGGTATCAGGCGGACTGCCGGTGATCTCCGCTATCAGGAATGTCGAACTAGTGCTGGTCCGGCGGTAAATACCATATTTGCGAAGATCGGGTTCCGAATTGGGATCCCAGGACAGGGTTACCTGATTGTTTCCCGGAAGTGCGGAGAAATTTTGAGGTGGTCCGGGCGGCACCGACTGATACGCATTGATTGCATTCCCGGCATTGATCTGAATGCTCGCCAAATCACTGCCACCAACCAGTGCGAACGCCGCGAACACACTGTCACCAGCGGGTATGTCGTAGGGTCCGGTGGCCAGTAATTCCCGCATATCGCCGGCCGTGGAGGGAATGGGATCATATGAGGTCATTCCGGAGTAGAGCGCCGCATCCTCATTGTCAGGCTCCACATCACGCAACCATATTCGATGACCTGACACAGCGCCGGAGAGAGCCACCGTCCCGTAATGATTTGTAATCCCACCCGTCGCATCATACATATAGCTTAACCGGTTAGCACTGTCGTATCCGGCCAGGTTCTGAGATGGATCACTGCCAATATCCCAATCCATAGCCAGCCCGGCGTAGATATCCGTCAAATCAGCAGAACCGGTATTAATAATCGTGTACTCCACGATCACAAAAGACTCATCCGGTGAAGTCGACTTAGAATGGGACTGCTGTTTTACAGTAACCCCGATGGGATCAGCCGCACGTCCATCATAGAATTGAGTTTCGAACGCCTGGCCAAATCCCTGCAGATCACTTGTTATCGTTCGATTGCCACCGGACGTTCCAAATTCACGAATAAATAAACCACCTGAAACCTGGTCGATGGACTGTCCGATGACCAAATCCCCCTCGTACAACCCATTCACGCCATTATAGAGAAATCCCACCCCGGACGTATCTTCCATGTTACCGATCGCGCCATTGTTGAACACCGATAACCTGGTCAAATTGTTGTTGTGTTCGCTGATCTGAACGGGATAGAGACCCACCCAAACCTCGAAGGTATCCTTTACTGTTCCGACCGAGTTGTCCGCCTGCAGGGCAAATTCATTCCACTCATTCTGGAAGTCCGCAGGAATCCAGGTTACAGAATCGCCCGGACTACTGCCACTGATGCTCATTCCCCCGGGCGTTGGGGTTGCAAGTGAGATGCTGGGAGTCGGCCACCCAAAGACTGCGGGGGTGTGGCTGAACTGTTCACCGACAACAGCTTCCAGCGATTCGGTTACGATTTCCGGGAGAATTTCAACCGTCGATTCGGCAGGATCATCCACAATGCTCGCCTGATTAAACAAGACCAGGTCATTATGGTTTGCAGTCTGGTCTTCTATTTTCCAGTGATCCGAATTGTGGGGAACGGCCTCATTTATCGCCCAGTAACCGGCCAGTCCTGGTTCAGTCCCCTGTAAGGAAATGCGCATATTATTCTGAATTTCTGCCTGAGACCGGGTGACATTCCAGAGGCGGACCTCATCGATCAACCCTTGCGTGGGGTCAAATGTG
Organism: bacterium; assembly: GCA_035267465.1. Lineage (GTDB taxonomy): Bacteria > Fidelibacterota > JAANXI01 > JAANXI01 > JAANXI01 > DATFLS01. The sequence continues at coordinate 2,200 of DATFLS010000647.1, read as the reverse complement.
TACCGGCTGCCCACGTAAAACCCATCCGCGCCTGCGCCAATCGATTGGAAGAACGACTGGGAGGCGACCAGAGTGACATTCACATAGAGGTTCACGGAAGAACCGTCGTACGTGCCGGCAAGATGAACCCAGGATCCAGTAACGGGTGGCGAAGGATCCAGTGCACTGATCCGGTTAGTTCCGTCACTGATACCAAATCCGAACCGCGGACTATCGCTCGTACCGAAATTGTTCACATAAAGCGTATACGCATGAAATGGGTCATTCGGATACGGGCGGGTTACAATGCGATATCCGCCAGGATTTCCAGGGAGATCCATTAAGTAAACCCAGGCTTCAACCGTAGTATTATAGCCGGTAATCTGGTAAGCGGTGGGATTCGCTAACGTGTTGGCTGGTTCCTCGTCACTGGCCATGGCGGTGCCAAATCCCCGGACGTATAGGGAACCGGTATTTTCCACAGAGATTCTCACTGCCAGACCGTCATAAACGTAGGAGGAATTGTAAGAGATCTCCAATCCCTCGCTTGCATCTGAATTTTCAATCCCGAGAGTCGCTGAAGATCCGTCGCCATATGACGAGTTCATTGTGGCATACTGGAACAGGATTGAATTATCACTTTCCGAGAGAATGATTTCATATGTCAGGTCGGAGCCGGCGTCGTTTATGCGTGGCACCTGATACCATTCCACAATAAACTGTCGATTCGGGGCGGTTCCCCGTGTTTCATAATAGATGGTTCCTGTAGAAGATGTAATCTGGTCATCCCAGAAGGCGGCGATAAGATTATTCGGGGAGGCACCGTTCGGAATCGACTGGTTATTATATTCATCCACCCCGGAAGCATCGAAGGAGAGGATACCGTTTTCCCCGACATATATCTGTGAATAGGTATTTCCATAGAACTGGAAGGAAAATCCGATGTCGACCAGAGCCGAACCGTCATCGCTGTGGATTCCCGCATCCGATCCTGTGGTGGTGATGTCTATCCAGTTGAAGGTGGGGCCCCCAGACTCATCACTGTCTATCCACTCATATCCGTAGGTATCCGACCCTCCGTAACCGAACTCGATGGGTGAGTCGGTCCGGGGAGTCATTCGTAACTTGGTTGGGTTGGTCTTCTGCTGATTTTCCGGAACCGGTGTCTGTGCTGATATCGCGTGTACGAGAATGATGGACGCTGCGAGAATCGAAATGACAGGAAGTTTTTTCATCATCGCACCTCCACCAGTGCCGGCACCAATTGATCACCTGACGGAAACGTGGAATTGAAGGCACTATTCATAAACCGGCTGTCATCGGAGGCCTGTATCGATGTATTCTGTGTACCCACAGCGCGAAATGTCAGTCGGACCAGGCCCCCGGTTCCGTCCACCCCCGGGGGGTCCCCTTCAACCACCGCCAGATTGAATCCGAACGAACCATTGATATCCAGGGTATCGACCAGAGCGAGCACACTGCCGCCGTTTTTCCGCAGGAAATCACCGGAACTGCTCATGATAGTATACTCCTCCAATCTGACATAATCCGAATTGAAAGTCACCGGAGCGTATATGCCCATAACATCAGTGAGTTCTTCCGCCATCAACGTCAGTGTGAAAGTACTACCACTTCCAACAACCTGGCGTCTCGGATACAACCACAGGGCTGGTCCCCGGATGTCATCGATTTCGAAATCGCGGCCCACGGACAGGGAATCGTGCTCCACGCCCGCCAGATTCCGAGCCTTCACTTCAAACAAGTGCCACCCTTCATTTAAATAAGATAAGGTGATCGACGTCTGGGTCGTCCAGGAAGACCAGTTTGCGTCATCCAGCCGGTAAGCAAAGTCCTCGGCCACTTCATTCCCCCGGAACTGAAAAGTGACCGTGTGCGAGTTGACCGATGCGTTCTCCGCCGGGCCGGAGACAATCTCAACAGTTGGAGGAACGAATGAGGAATCACCGGGAATAAGCCGATTGTCAAATTCCGGCTCATCCGGCAGTGGTTCAGGACATGCAATCATTATCAGGACAAAGCAAGTACAGCTCAGAAAGCAGGCAAGTTTTTTCATAGGTGTTTCCCAGATCATTTACACGGGAGGGGGATTGTGACCCGCGATTTTAGAATACCACCGTCAGTAAGTTCAGACTATACACCCCTCCCAGTATACCCATATACATAGGTAATTCTTCTTCCGTGGATTTCATTTCGTCGAACA
>DATFLS010000646.1:0-2502 GCA_035267465.1 bacterium | reverse complement strand
TGCCCTTTCTCGCTGGAATTATCGAACTGACAGGCGCGATCCGTGCGGGCGGCTATAACCTCCGCACCCTGATCCCGCAACCAGTGGCGGGTGGATTCCGGCACCTTCACCCTCCCGTATTTTCCCGTGCCGAGGATGAGTTCTGATGGCAGGTTCGGAAGATACTTATTCAGGTCAGCGGGAATGAGCGAATGTCCGGATTCTCTCCACCAATTATCAACGAGAGTCTGCGGGTGGATAATCACAACATTTGTATAGATTGTTCCATCGATTTCGATGCGCTTGAAACGATAGGAATCTATATGCGACATGATTTATGCAACTCCATCCCTTTTGCATTCAAGGTAGAATTGACATACATCGTATCTGGATTTCATCTCTGAGATCTAATCTCGCTGCGACCAATTTTGCGGAAGAATAAAGATAATAGCGCATACGACTGCGTCTGCAATGAGAATAGTGCCGATAAATGCGAAGTGCCCGGTGCGCCCCCAGAAGAAATCCAGTGAATTAATCCCGTAAATAAACATTATCAGCACAAAGGCCAGGAGATTCAGGAAAAACATGGTCGCACTCAGCACCTGCATAGCCCATTGGGTACGATTCATACCGGTACTTTCTTGTTTTCCTTGTAATGATATCAAAATGAATATACGAATCCTGGTTACTTCTGAAAACGCAAAATTATTATTGGACCAAACAGGGAACCGGTCGATGCTACTCGGAGCTGGGCGAGTCTTCCGGGCCGACTCAGGTATGGACGAGATCCTGCTGATAATGTTCTTGCAGAGAATGGACGACCCGCTTTTCATTCCGTCGAAGCGCGCGAACCGAGGCCTGGGCTCCTGAAAGTGTGGTAATGGTAAGAATGCCTTTCCGGATAGCGGCTTTCCCGATGGCCTCTTCGTCATACCGGGACTGCGGACCTAACGGAGTGTTTATAACCAGGGTGATCTCTCCGTTTTTGATGCCATCGACAACATTCGGTCTCCCCTCGCCGACTTTATAAACAGTCTCAGTCTGTATGCCGTTCCGACGCAGTGCCTGAGCCGTGCCACCTGTTGCGATAATTTCAAATCCCATTTCGCGAAAATCCCGGGCAATGGGAATGATCCCCAATTTGTCGTTGTCGTTTACAGAAACGAAGACTTTTCCGGAGGACGGCAGCGAGTTACCGGCCGCAATCACCGCCCGGGCGAACGAATCGGCAAAGGTACCCGAAATCCCCATGGCTTCTCCGGTGGATTTCATCTCCGGCCCCAGATAGACGCGTTCATTCGGAAATTTATTGAAGGGGAGCACGGCTTCTTTCACAGACACCCGGGCGCCGGAATCCCAGGAGGCCATATTGAAGTCCCGCAGCTTCTTCCCCGCTGCCAGCTGGGCGGCAATCTTCGCGAGCGGGATATTGGTGGCTTTGCTCACAAACGGCACTGTCCGGCTGGCCCGCGGATTTGCTTCCAGCATATACACCTGACCATCTTTGTAAGCAAATTGCAGGTTCACAAGGCCGACCACTTCAAGTTTTAAGGCAATTTGTCGGGTGAGTTCGGTGATCTCTTCCAGTGCCTGCGACGTAATCATGTACGGTGGTAACACACAGGCCGAATCGCCTGAGTGTATGCCCGCTTCTTCAATATGCTGCATAATTCCGCCGATATGGACCTCTTCACCGTCGGAAAGCCCGTCCACATCGAATTCGAACGCATCCTCAAGAAAAGCATCAATATAGATGGGATGCTCCGCAGTCACATCGGAGGCCCTGGATAAATAGTCCACCAGCTGATCAGTGGAATACACAATTTCCATGGCTCGCCCACCCAGCACGTAACTTGGTCGGACCAGCACCGGGTAGCCAATATTTTCAGCTACCTGGATCACCTCCTCCAGAGTTTTACCGGTGCCATAGTCTGGCCGGGCGACGCCGATCTCATCTAACAGTTTTCCAAACTTCTCCCGATCCTCTGCCAGGTCAATATTTCTGGGTGAGGTTCCGGCAATCGGAACGCCGGCATCCCGTAACGCGTTTGCTATTTTAAGCGGTGTCTGGCCCCCAAACTGCACCAGGACGCCGTCGGGCTGTTCCAGATCCACAATATTCATCACGTCTTCGAATGTGATGGGTTCGAAATACAGTCTATCAGCCAGATCGTAATCAGTGGACACGGTCTCGGGGTTGCAGTTCACCATGATGGTTTTATTTCCCATCTCCCGTAACCCGAATACGGCCTGTACGCAGCAGTAATCAAACTCGATACCCTGGCCTATGCGGTTCGGGCCGCCGCCCAAAATCATATAGGTCTTGCCCTCCAGGGGCTCAACTTCATTTTCTTCTTCGAATGTCGAGTAACAATAGGGCGTTTTCGCAGAGAACTCCGCCGCGCAGGTATCCACCACCTTATACGTCGTACGCAGATCATATTCGGAGCGAAGCGCCCGAATTTCGGATTCCGATTTCCCCGATTTCCGTGCAATTTGTCGGTCGGAGAATCCCTGCTGCTT
>DATFLS010000645.1:0-11466 GCA_035267465.1 bacterium | reverse complement strand
TGATAACGGCTTACCCTTTCCCCGGGCAAAGGCTACTCTGTATGAAGCGGGTATTAACGTGCCGCTCCTGATCCGGTGGCCGGGGAGAGTCCGACCGGAGCAGGTGACCGAGGAACTGGTGTCGCTGACAGATCTCACTGCAACCTGGCTGGAAGCGGCGGGGGTGCGGATCCCGGAAATAATGCAGTCCCGGTCACTGGTGCCCCTGATAACCGGGAATGACTATCAGTCCCGCCAGTACATCTTTGCGGAACGAAACTGGCACGACAACTGGGATCCTATGCGGTGCGCGGTCGGACAGCGCTATAAACTGATCCAGAATTACCGGCCGGAGATGCGGTATATTCCCAGCCTGGATCTTCAGAATTCCCCCAGTTATGCGGTGATCCAATCACTGGAGGAGCAGGGGAACCTCCCTGATCGCCTCAGCTGGTATACCATGGATTCCCGGCCCCAGGTGGAATTCTACAATCTGGACAACGATCCGGGCGAGTGGAATAATCTCGCGCAAAGCAGCGAACATGAGGATCCGGTGATACAATATCAGGAAGCCCTCAGCCGGTGGATGGAAGAGACCCACGACTTTCTGCCGCCTCCCAGGGGCGCGTTTCCCGGCGGACCGGATTCCGAACTGAATAAAACCATCAATCCGGTGAACGGTATCGCTTTCCGGAACGAGTGAGGCAAGTCGAACGGTCTCTGTTCTTTGCGCAGCGGATACAGTCCTATCTCCATTTATCACTTAGTGTTGCGTATGAATGTACTGCCACCGGGCAGTGTACTGAAAGATCGGCAGCTGCCCAGCAGAGATGACCCCGCGAATCGACCCCAGATTCAGATACCGGCAAACCCCTCACCCCAGGGACTCCGCCAGGATCGCTTGAGAAAATTGTTTGCCGTCTGATCATTTCGAAATTGTTCCTGATCCGGATCCCAGGTCAGCTTGCATCCCAGCCGGATGGCGATATCACTGATATGACATGCGATGTCGGCCCTTACAGCCGTATCGACCGGGCAGATGGTCTTCGAGCGCGACTTCACACAATCCAGGAAATTTCTGACATGCTGGGGACTTTCGTACATATGCTCCTCGTCCGGCTTCAAATGGATATCCAGCAAAGATTTCGGACGGGCGTCAATCCCGCTCCGATCCACGTGGACCCACCCTTCGGTGCCGTCGAAGGTGTTGCCGTGGGATCCGGCTCCGGGATATTGTTCCCGCCACTCTTCCACCACCCGCTCGCCTGCCGGACTGATCTGATTGGATATGGTAGGCACGCCGGAAAAGTTAATGGTGATGCCTGTTGCAGACCGCAGAGTAATATCCCAGTTGGTGGCCGTATCGCAGGCACCCTGCCCAGGAAATATACCTGTACCCTCGACTTCTATCGGTCCGCTCAGGAAGGGCCCGCCCCCCCACAGAGCGATATCCATGGGATGGATTCCCTAGCCGGCAATAAATCCCAGGGCATAATCGGAGTTGAACCACCAGGTTTTCTTGTCACTCTGGTCGGAGCATTTATATTCAGTGTAGGGTGTCCGGGGCGCCGGTCCCAGCCAGAACTCGTAATCCAGATGATCCGGAACCGGCGCCGGCTCATCCGGACCGCCTGGTGAGCTGGCGGGAGACCACACGTTTATACTCTGCAATTCACCGATGTATCCGTTCCGAACCAATTCACAGGCGAACCGAAAATTCCGATCGGATCGCTGCTGGGTCCCGAATTGGAATATCCTGCCGTACCGGTGCACCGCTTCCCGCAACATCTGATCCTCCTCCAAACTGAGACCCATCGGCTTTTCCAGGTAGACATCTTTGCCCGCTTTCACCACTGCGAGCGCGGTCAGCACATGCCAGTGATCCGGGGTGGCGTCTAAGATCGCATCCACATCATCCCGCTGCAGCAAATCCCTGAAATCATGATAGCTCGCACAGTCGCGGGTACCGTAATGTTCATCCACCAGGTTCTTAGCCAATGCCAGTCGATCCGACTTCACATCACAGACGGCGACCACCTGTGCATCGTCGTGCTCCAGAAAATCCCGCATCCGGGCTGTTCCCTGCGGTCCTGCGCCAAGGCATCCAATGGTAATTTTTTCGCTGGGAAGAACCCGGCCTCTTCCACCGAGTACGGAAGCCGGAATGATGGCGCCTGCGCTAACAGCCGCTCCCCCGATCAGCATGGCTTGTCGTAAAAATTGTCGCCTCGTCATAAGCAATCCTTCCCTTGATTGATTGAAATGAGGTGTCAGCGTTGAATCGACCACCGGACATCGGTTTGCCCACCCTCTATTTTCTCTGTATCAATATAGTAAGAAAGTAAGCAAGAATTATCTATTGGAATAGTGCGGATTGTCCATTCCCCTTGGTTTGAATGGAACGCATTCCAGCTCATCACGGCATTGCTTTGAAAACGCATACTATGGAGGCAAAATATCTGTTTATAAGGAGCGGGCTAACAATCATATGAATGGGATCTGATGAGCGGACAAAAAGTCGAATTGCCGACAGAATAAAAAAGCCCCGGAAGGATCCGGGGCTTTTTTATGAAGAATTTATTGGACGAATATTTTATTCGATAACCTGCGCTGTATTGTCTTCTGAGGATTTGGCCTCGACTGTTTTCACCTTGGCATTCGTTTTATCACAGGTTTGTCCTTCGGCTGTGGCGGTTTTCACACTCACTTCACTGGCCGTACAGGTTTTCCCCTGGGTAGCAACAGCCTGCTTCACCTGCATGTTTCCTTCACTGGCTTCTGCTGTTTTCACTCCGGCTTCATTGGCACAGGAAGCGGCTTCCGCAGTTTTCATGCTCGCCTGGCTGGCACAGCTGGACTGTCTTTCGGTGACCACTGCCGGCTTTACCTGCAGCTGCCCTTTCGTAGCAGATGCCGTTCTCACTGCGGCTTCGCTGCTACTGCAGGAGCTGCTTGCCTCTGCCGTCTTCACTGTGGCACCGGTAACCGGACAGGTTTTTACTGCGGTGGCCTCTGCGGTCTGTACGGCGGCTGTGTTGGCATCACATACTTCTGCAGTTTTCACAGAAGCAGTACTGGTTGTGGCATTATCCTTATCGCAGGCCAGAGCAACTTCGCTGGCATTCATCACTAACATTGCTCCGAACGCAAGAGCGACCACCATCACTGCTACTCCGACAATCCCCAAATTTTTTATTCGTCCCATGGTTAACTCCCTCTGGTTTTGTTTATTCTACCATCTGTTGATAATATGAACATGGTGATGATTTTACTCACCAATAATACCTGATAGATAATACTTAGTCAAGCATTAATTTGGGTTATCAGGAAGTTTATTCTGAAGAAGGGCTCAGAACCTGCCAGAATGGGAGCGCCTCGAATTCACATTACCAAAATTCACGAAGAGAGATCTGAAGCTCATTCCCCGGTGTTGTCATGTGTGCGCTTATCCGCAGGTGTGATCTTCAGGAGCCCGCACCCGTCGTTGCCTGTCTCATTGCAGAGCCAGGTAAAAGTATTTTCCGAGGAGACGAGCAGCCACAGCCTTCGTATATGAAATCACTCCGGGATTGTATAAATTACTCGAATCTCTGAGCAAACCTGTTCACATTTTTGCTGGACTCGATTACTCCATCCAAACCATATTAGCCGAAGAAAAAAATCAAACGATAAGAAAAGGCCTGCGACGAGAATCGCAGGCCTTTCAGGATGATACTCCATTAATTTCGCAGCTTATTCTAACACATTCACTTCCTGGGCTTTTGGGCCTTTCTCTCCCTGCGTCACGGAAAATTCAACCCGCTGGCCCTGATTCAACGTGCGGAACCCGCTGCCGTTAATATCGGAATAGTGCACAAAGACATCATCGCCTTCTTCACGTTCAATAAACCCGAAACCTTTGGCATTATTGAACCACTTCACGATGCCAGTCTCTAGGTCTGCCATTACAATACTCCTCATACTTCAATTAAACTTAACAACTTATCTCCGGCAGTACATGAATCATAAGCGTACACTCACAGGATGAGGATTTGCTCTGAATGAAACATTCTGCCTTGCCCTTAACCTTACCATAATTTATTTCGCCTGTCAAGCTTTCTCTTGGTAATCTTTGGAAAAAGGATACCTTTATAAAACAAATAAGGTTTCCATTGGAACCGATATGCCGGCTGGTAGTTCCGGCAATCGCCTATACGATGAACTAATGTACCCACCATCAAAAACAGAACATGGTCGCCTGGTACGCTCTGCCACCTACAGATCACTTCGGAGAAGCCGCTTCACGGATATCTTCCGGGATGTGCTTCTCCTCACGTCCTCGGTGCGAACTTGCCGGAATTCCCGGTTGGCCATATATCATTGGAGGGCACAATATTACGGATACGGGAGGCGTTGCTCCCTCACCGGATTGTCCGGATGATTCCTGATGTCCCGACATTGATAACGGCGGAAATAAAAAGCCTTCCGGTGTTCCGGAAGGCTTTTTTACTGCAAATTGGGTACTGTTCCTATTTTATGACTTCGACTTTTTCAGCCTGCGGGCCTTTTTTCCCCTGAACTTCGGTAAACTGGACGCGCTGTCCTTCTTCCAGCGAACGAAAACCCGAACCTTCGATCGCTGTATAATGGACGAAAACGTCACCCCCGGATTCACGCTCAATGAATCCGTAACCTTTGGAGTTATTAAACCACTTTACAGTACCAGTGATTTGCTCTGCCATTACTGCTCCTTACACTTCTTGTTACTCGTTCTTTCCTTCGCCAGAACAGGTCAAACTAATCACACACCAAACGGCGGTCGTATGCTTAATTCGAACGGCTGCCAGTCAAGCGATATTTAGCACATATTTCACTGAATGTCAAGCTCTACTCATCATTACATATTGTTTTCACGTGGTTTTTCATCTCACTCCGGGAGGAAAAAGATCGGACTATTCACTTCCGGAAATATCATTGAATGATGGCATCCGATGGAACCGTTTCTCAGCCCATCATCAGAATATTACTGAACGGACAAGGATGCAATACCGGGGTTTATTGTCGAGTAACAGAATTTGGCATGTAAATTCATTCCAATGATCTGTAATTTATGTGGTTCATTTTCCAGGCATAAACTGAGGAGGTACAGGTATGGAATATCGCAGATTAGGCAATACCGGATTGATAGTCAGTGCAGTCGGGCTGGGGACCATGCAGTTTGGCACTGGGATGAATATGGGGAATCTGAATCAGCAGGAAACCAGTGAGATGGTGCGATGTGCCCTGGATCATGGGATTAATTTCATCGATACGGCCGATGTCTACAGTCAGGGTGAAAGTGAGAAACTGGTGGGCAACGCTATCAAAGATATTCGTGAAGATATCGTACTGGCCACCAAGGTTCGCTTACCGATGGGAGAGAATTTCAATCACAGCGGCGCCCACCGGGTGAATATCATGCGGGAATGTGATGCCAGTTTACGGCGGCTCGGGACCGATTATATCGACCTGTACCAGGTGCACGGCTGGGATAGTAATACTCCGCTGGAAGAAACACTGCGCACCCTTGATGATCTGGTTCGCCGGGGAAAGGTTCGTTACATTGGCTTAAGCAACTATCAGGCGTGGCAGGCGGCCACTGCACTGGGGATCCAGGAAAACTACACCCTGGAGAAGTTCGTGAGTGCCCAGATGTATTATAGTCTGGTGGGACGCGATCTGGAGCATGCCTGGATGTCCTTTGCGGAGTATCATAACATCGGTCTCCTGATCTGGAGTCCACTGGCCGGCGGGTTCCTGGCCGGAAAGTACAGCCGGGAAAATCCTCCCGGGAAGGGCACCCGGTTTGCCGAGGCCGGTCAGTTTGTTCCCTTCGATCTCGAACGGGGATTTGATATCCTCCAGGCGCTCCGCAAGGTGGCGAACCGTCATGGCGTCAGCCCGGCACGGACAGCCCTGGCGTGGACACTCTCACGCCCGATGGTGAGCAGCGTATTAATTGCCGCCCGCAACCAGGATCACCTCAATGACAATATTCAGGCGGTCGATCTCCCGTTGAGTGAAATGGATTTCCAACTCCTCAACGGTATTTCCGATCCGGGTACTCCCTACCCGAAATGGATGGTGCTTCAACTGGATCAGACGGAAGACCCACGGCCGAAGGTGCTGAATCCCCACCGTTATGAACGCGGAGGTCCGTGGGAAGATCTGCGATTCAGGAAGAGTTCGTTGGAAAAATAAGCGGCATGGATTTCTCCTGCACCTTCAACGGAATAGCACGCGTCCCAAGGGGATCCCGGTGGGAAGTGTACACAGAAACTGAGGATTACCACAGATCAAGAAATTCAAACTGACCTGGATTTTTATCTCTGGCTCCCGGTCGGGTCCGGTGAGGTCGCCTAAAGGTGCCCCTTTCGCTTCGCCTCCCTGCTCTCCATATGAAAAACATTCAATATGGGAATTATTCGCATGTGGCAGCGTGTTCCAGTCCCTCTCTGCTGCCCGGGGAACACCGTTCTCATGAATTACTTCTGCAGAGATTTCATCTATCGGAAGCTGCAGAGTAAATACAGACCAAAGCTGGATTTACACTGTAAGGGTGATGGATGTCTGACTGGGTTAATGACAATTAACCCAGTCCGGATTGCTGCACTTGTATCGCGTCATAATGCTCCCGAGCCACCTGATGATCCCGGACGGCGTAGCAGTACCGGCAGCCGTGCAGACAGGTATCATAGGCTCCGATATCCACACTTTGTATGCACCGGCATTCGGTGCGCTGGCCGGGATCCTTCCGCTTGTTCACCGAATTTCCGAACACTTCCCGGAGATACTGATCGGCGATACATTTCCCTTTCTTCACTCCCAGATGTTCCATGGGAATACTCTCCGCACAGCTCCGGATGTCCATTCCATGATTGTGACTTTCCCGAACCAGCGAGGTTATAAAGTCCTCAAAACCCGGTTGAGTATCCGGACGTTCTGCGACCGGTCCGGTGTGGTCTACAAGCGGCTGCATATTTTTTCGGGTTTTGGCATAGTAGTTCACAAAACTCATGATCACCCGGTGGGTAGCCCCTTCCAGTGCATGTGCGGTCTGAGCGAAGAGTTCCAGATGCCTCGGGAAATCGTAGGCCTCACACAGGATAATGGGATCGTACCGCCAGAGAACTCTGTCCGGACCGATGAGTCGGCTCAGGGTGATAAAATCGTCCCGCAAGATTTCAAATGCCGGCACATGCGGCTCCAAATCTCTGTCATACCGGGTGAGGGTGTACAGAAAATAATACGGAATGCCCGGATCGTCCAATCGGTGAAGCCCGGAGTGCATCGAATGGGAATGCCTTGTCCAGAACACGATGGCATCGATGTCCTCCGGACGCAGGGACACGTCCCTGCTCTGCGCGGGATTGAAGGGATTCCGGACCGTACAGAATCCCTGGGAAAGCCGGTGGAAAAACCAATCCGCATAGAAGGCCGGGATGTCTGTTCTTCTGCTGGCGGAAATGATCATGGCTTGAAGGGTTTATACCAATTCGTAGCGGTTCAGGGGTCAACAATGTTGCGTTTTATTCGAAGGTTGCTCTCGTCGGCCGGAGGCGGAACGGATGGAAATCGGTATCATAATCATAGATATCGATATTTTCACTCTGTTTCAGCCGGGCAACGACCCAGTAGGTCAACGGAGTCGCCAGAGCCTCGTAGGCGACTTTAAACAGCCACTGGCTGAGAATGGCCAACCCGACAGCCCCGGTGGGAAAGACGCCTGCGAACGCCACCGAAATAAAGACCGCCGCATCCGCTCCCTGGCCAATCACTGTCGATCCGATGGTTCGCACCCACAAGAACTTCCCCCTGGTGAACAGCTTTAATTTCGCCAGGACAAACGCGTTGAGAAATTCTCCGAACAGGTACGCTATGAAGGAGGCGGCAAGAAGCCTGGGCGTGAAACCCAGTATTGCCTGATAGGCAGTGCCTGCTTCTCCCGGGGATTCGTATAACGCTGTTGTCCAGAATGGGGCTGCCGGCAATAGACCGGCGACCCAGATGGCCGCAACTGCGATAAAATTGCAAAAGAAGCCAATCCAGATAACCTGGCGTGCCCGCCCGAAACCGTAGACTTCGGTGAGAATATCTCCGACGATGTATGTGATCGGAAACAGGATGACCGCCGCCGGCAAAAACAACCCGAAAATATTGACCACCTTGACCGCGATAATATTGGATATAATCAAGGTGGTGACGAATACGCCCGTGATTAACGGGAACCATTTATACCTCTGGCGATTCATGGGAATCGATTTCTTCTTTTTAATTAAATCAGCGAATCCCGGACGGCTGATTTCGCCTGTTCGCTGCTTACTGATTCGGCATGGACCTGAATGCCAATCCCGCCCCGGACGTTGAACTCACCGGTGACCTTGCAAAAATGCGGATCCAGCGCCTCCACCAGATCATCCAGCATCTGATTCACCACGTGCTCGTGGAACACACCTTCATCCCGGTATGACCAGAGATACAATTTTAATGATTTGGATTCCACAATCTTTTCGTCCGGTACATATTGAATGCGGATGGTGGCGAAATCCGGCTGCCCTGTCTTCGGACAGAGGCAGGTGAATTCATCCGTCTCCAGCGTCACCAGGTAAAACCGCCCGGGTGTCCGATTGGGGAAGGTTTCCAGCTGCCGTGTCGGCCGGGTCCCTTCGCCGAGAATGGTCAAGCCTTCTATATCAGAATTTCGGGTGGTCATGCGTCCCCCAGATTGTCCGTTGCCGTTCTTTAAGTTGATTAAATGTACAATCGAGAGAACAGTTTCCCAATGGTTCTTCTTGTCGGTACGGTTCCCTCAACAACTCTTCATAAATCCAACGGAGTGTTATATATGGCGATGAGAGACTATTTTCCAGGGATATCCACACGGGTTTTCCATTGATAAATTCTCTGCAAAGACTTACCGTAATAGCAAACAGCAAGGAGCCGTATGAAACTTTTGTTCGTGTGCACTGCCGGTCAACAGCGCAGCCCGACTGCGGCCAAACTATTCGAGGGGATGGGCTATCTCACCGACTATGCCGGTATCCATGGGTTAGGTGACCGGGGACTCTCGGCGAAGAAACTCGAATGGGCGGACCTGGTGATTGTGATGGAGGAGTTTCACCGGGCATACATCAAACAGCATTTCCCGGAATATTTCAACAATCACCGCATTCATGTCCTGAATATTCCGGATATCTATTATCGCGACGACCCGGAACTGATAGAGAACATCAGGGAAAAGATGGAAACCGTGCTCTGACTTCTCCGGTGCAAAGATTCTCTTGTCAACTACGAAATGCGCATGGCAAGAACCTGTTGATTTTCCTTAAGTCCCGAAGTACTATTGAGCTGTTCTCAGTTACATCCCGACATAACCGTAACAAACAGGGAGGAGAAATGAAGGTAAGAGATTGCTTCGGTTTGTTTTCGGTCATCTTCCTGCTTCTCATTTCGTGTGCGAGAGAGCCTCTGACGGTGACCCAAACCGAATACCGAAACCAGAAGATGTTCGTAACACTGGAAGGCCCCACCCAAAAGGTGGATCAGGTGGTTGCTACCGTGCGTGAATTTCCTTCTTATACTTTTACATTCCGCGATAACGGACAGCAGGGAGATGCCACCGCCGGCGACGATGTATGGACGTACGAATTCACCGAAGATTACGGCGCCGAACCGGGCCTGTATCATATGGAAATCAGTGTGAAAACAGACAACGGTGAAGAAGTGGTGACCGAGGAATTTGCACAGCAACAATATGGGAAGAGTGGGACTATCGAGGTACCTCTCTCCGAATAGTCTCAGGAGTCCGCCACTGGAAAAGCTCAGCCTGCTATCACATCTGCGCTGTGGAGCATTACCGGATACGATAGCCTGTATTCAGAGGATACACTCCCGGATGTCAAATCTGCCCGACAGGAAAAGGATACTTATTACTATTGCAGCGACGGTATGTATTATGTGTACGAACCAGCCCGAACTAGCCCGGATGTTACCAGACCAGGTGGAGGGATGGTCTGTCGCAGAGCAGGATCGTATTTATACACCGGAGAATCTGTACGATTACATCAACGGCGGTGCGGAACTCTACCTCTCCTATAATTTCCAGCAGATGATAAACCGCGTGTATTCCGCTCCCGATCAGCCGCAAATCCAGTTAGATCTGTTCGACATGGGCATATCGCAAAATGCGTACGGAGTGTTTTCCCACTCCCGGGAGACCATTGACAGCACGTTTGGCCAGGGATCCCAATATACTCCCGGTCTGCTGCTGTTCTGGAAGGATCGGTATTATATCTCCATTCTGGCCAGCCCCGAAACCGAACAAGCCAAACAGGCAATTTTCCGGATTAGCCGTCATATCGAGCAGGCGATTCCCCGGGAAGGACAAAAACCCCGAATATTGCGTCTGCTCCCGGAAGAGTCACTGGTGCCGGAGAGTGTACGCTACTTCCATCATTACATCTGGTTAAATTCCCATTATTATATTGCTGACGAGAACATTCTGCATATCAACGAAGAGACAGACGCCATTCTGGCAAGATACGGTATGCCGGATCAGCGATACTATCTGCTGCTGATTCAGTATCCCGGCGATGACGAAGCTGTTCAGGCCAGAGATGATTTTGTCCGGGGTTATGCTCCGGAACTGCAGGGGAAGCGGATCGTCCGGATCGAGGACGGGACTTACCTCGGCTGCCAGGTGATCGGCCGGCACCTGATTGCTGTCTTAAACGGCACTTCGGATGATGCGGTCCAATCTCTGATGGAACGCGTTTCCCTGAAGATAACTGAAGAACGAACGTCCTAGCCCATATTAGGTGAGGCAACGATGAAACACACAACGTTTACCAGGCGTGATTTCTTAAAAAATACCGCATCGATGGCGGCCGGCGCTCTGTATCTCTCCCTGCCGGGACATCAATTACCGGGAGCCCGGGCGGCACAATCCAGGGTTGTGCTCATTCGCCGCCAGAATCTGCTGGACAATCTGAACCGGCCGGACGAGCACCTCGTTCAGCAAATGCTGGATGAAGCGGTGATGGCCTTATTCGATGTGTCGACCCCGGCAGACGCCTGGAAGCAGGTCGTCCGGCCCGCCGACGTGGTCGGTATTAAAACCAACGTCTGGCATTACTTACCCACCCCACCGGCGTTGAACAAATCTATCGAAACCAGGGTACGGGAAGCGGGCGTCTCCGAAAACAACATCAGTACCCGGGACCGGGGTCTGCGCAACGATCCGGTCTTTATGAAAGGGACGGCGCTTATAAATGTTCGTCCGATGCGAAGTCATCACTGGGCCGGAGTGGGCACGCTCATCAAGAATTATATTATCTTCACCGAACAACCCAGCGCCCACCACCCGGATTCGTGTGCGGATCTGGCCGCCATCTGGAAGCGACCGGAAATTGCGGGAAAGACCCGGTTGAATATCCTGGTGATGTTCACACCGCTATTCCACGGTATCGG
>DATFLS010000644.1:0-7003 GCA_035267465.1 bacterium | reverse complement strand
AACAGGTGGCAGCGCCCACTATTCGATGGTGCAGAAGGTGGGTGCAGCTTAGTGCAATGTAATAAACGGCCCCTCCTCAGCGGCCGCCGTCACTTTCAATTTCCGACCGGAGATAGATATGAAAATCCACCTCGACCGTATCGCCCACCTGAAGAGCGCCAAATAATCTGGACGGCGGGTCGATGCCGAATTCCGATATCGAGAGCGCTTTGGTCCCCCGAAATTCCATCTGCTTCTGATCATTCCAGCGGCCTTCCACCTTCATTTCTACTGTGCGGGTGGCGCGGGTGATGGTGAGTTCACCAGTCGTATGAATCAGGAGCCATTCCATTTCGTCGCTGGTGGTGTCGGCAGGTTGGAATGCAGTCAACTGATATGAAATGTTCGGATAAATATTGGCCTGGAGAGATTTGTGCAAGTCCCGGTTGAATAACGAATTGCCACCACGCAACTGTTCAGCGGGAATGCGAACGGTGCCCATGGGATTCTCCTCAATTGCCTGCAAAGAAGTACTCTCCGCAACTGCCGGGTTGATCTGGATCCTACCCTGGATGTCCCCGGCATGAACCGTAAAGTTGTTGATGGTGGAAGTTCCACGGATCCGGAGGGTACTCTGTTCGGCAATGGTATACCGAATAACGGCTTCCTGACTCTGATTCGGAGAGAAGGGGAAGAGCACTGCCGCGAACAGAAACACAACAGAGAGAAGCTGCCGCAACCAACTGTTATCCATGGGACATTTAACCTCGTCGTTCGATCATTTTACAAGCTAACCTATGAATTTTACAGATAAGTTACAAAAAAACGTGAGATGGCAATGAACGGCAGCCGGGGAATGAATCGTCGGGAAATCTTTGGGACGTGGAATTGCAGATATCTTCAGAACACCTGGAGGCTGAGTAACAGGAAAAAGATATTCAGCGGGATTGAACTGAGGAGATTCATGCGCATGGTGGAGGTGAAATCGACAGCGGAGGTATCCCGGAAGACTTTGCTGCTCCACCATCCAAAATAAACGAACGCCGGCAGGAGAAACATCTGCATGATCAGGAATACCGTGATCGAAGCGTTCCGCCAAAAATAGAAGAGCAAGCAGAGGTCGGCCAGCAGAAACATTCCGGCGACAAACAGGAAGGTGCCCCGCACTCCCAGCCGCAGGCTGATGGTGATATCGCCCCGGCGGGCATCCTCGGCATGCTGGTAGACCTGCGTGAGCGGATAAAATCCGCCCAGCAATAGCGAACCACAGGCGGCCGGCAGCAGAAAGCGGGCATCAAATAATGAGGAGATCGGTACGGAGGAAATTGCATACGAGGTGATTAGATAAGTGTAAGCGCCCTGGAAAACCACGGCGGTGACCCACCCGATCACGGGATAACTTTTCAGCCGGATTGCCGGATGACTGTAAAACTTCGAGACCACCCCATACAGCAAAATCATCAGGCAAAAGCGCCAGTCGATCAGCAGGGAGAGCAGCAGTGCAATAGCATCCAATCCCAGCGATACATACAGCAGCTCCGGCGTTACCTCCGGCGGATGTTTCAGGCTTCCGATGCTCGCTTCATCCCGGTCGTAATAGCTGTTGAACCCGTTGCTGGCAGGATACACCAGCAGATGCAGAATAATGAACGTCACCATCAGGTTGGCCGATTGGATTTCAGGGGCCTGGCTGACTGCAAACAGAAAAATAGGCAGCAGAAACAGAGAAAAGGGAAACCGCAGATGCTGGACCGTGGATCGGGTAATCATCGGTTTATATAAAAGGGATCACCATGGGTACGTTTAATAATAGGACTGATGGGGAGGCGTAGTGTTTCCAGCGCCTGGAATACAGCATCTCCGGTCCGGGTGGAAAACATCAGGTTCTGCAGTATGCGAGCCAGCCGAAGGCGGCCGGAGAACTGTGCTTCCCAGGCACCGGCATAGCCGGTTTCCATGGCTTCACGAGTGATGCGTTTCTCCAGGAACCGCAGGACAAACGGGACAGCCAGGGTGGCGGAGCGCAGCGCCATACTCATGCCGTTCCCGGTGAGCGGGGCGATCATGGCGGCCGCGTCGCCCAGCATCAGGATATGCTTTTCCACCACCGGCTTTTTCTTGAAATGAATCTGGGAAATCACCAGCGGGTCCTCGTATTCACTGGTAAAATTGTTCAGATACTCGGCGAGATTGGAGTTCCCGGCAAGGATCTCCTGTTCCATTCGATGAATACTGCCACCCGAGCGGCGGAGATTCTCTGCGGTGGTCAGATAGCAGAAACAGGTGCGTCCGCCATCCACCGGTGAGACGCCGCAGTATCCCCGGGGAAACAGATGCAGCTGGATCCTGGTCGGCGGCAGTGCTGCCTGTATATGATATTTGACACCCACGTAATTTTCTGCCGGAGATACCGACCGATCGGGCAGATCACGATTCAGCGCCCGGTCCAGATTGGAGCGTTTTCCGAACGCACCCAGCACCACACGCGCCGTATACGTCTCCTGAGACGTGACAAGGGTATGAATGCCGTTGTCCGGATGGACATCGATAACCCTGGTATTTTCCAGGAGCGTGACGTTCTTTTCTTTGGCCAGGACGGCCAGGGAATGATCAAGAGTGTACCGGCTCACCCCCAGGCCACCGGTCGGGAGGGGACGGGTTATGCTGTGATTCCCCGATGTCGTCAGCTGCAAAGTTGTCAGGGTTGGCAGGTTCGACCAATCCAGCGACAGGCCGATCTGCCGGAGGAAGGGCACCGATTCCCGGGACAGGTATTCCCCGCACACCCGGTGAAACGGATACTGCTGTTTCTCGAACAGCACCACCGATTTTCCCGCATCGGACAGTAAAATCGCCGCCGCCAAACCGGCCGGGCCACCACCAATTACCGCTGCATCAAAGTGATCTTTAATACTCTCATCCCGGAGATTTTGTGTTTTTGAATTCTCGGATTCCTGTAATCTTATCTTATCGTTCTTGAATTCTTGAACTCACCTGTTTTCACTTTTGACTTTTCACTTTTCACGGAGTTTTATGCCTGATCATCGGAGTCATTTTCCAACGGTATAACTGCGGGATGCGGCTCTCTGTTGTGGGGGTCGTTTACAGCATTGGAGTTCTGCAATTTTGAATTCTTATTCACAACCACCAGATATCGAAACGCCCACCGCCATTGAATGGTATAGTCGGTCAGGTGCAGTTTGTCGAAGATCGCCTCCAGTTCCGGGCGGAGAAATCCCTTCCGCACCGAGAGCGGGGCATCATTTTTAACCAACCGGGAATTCGAGAACAGCCGGGTCAACAGCCGGATACATCGTTCTGCCAGCCCGTGCCGGTGCAGATCATTGATGATAATTCCCAGCGATGCGGAACGATACATTTTTTCAATCAGGTGGTATAAGTCTTCTTCATAGAAGTGATGCATAAACAGGGAGCAGTGGGCGATATCATAGGCATTGTCCTCCGGTTGAAAGCGGCGAAAATCCCCCTGGAGCAGTTCCAGATTATGCATATGCCCCAGCACCCGTTCCGAGTGCCGGATGGCTTCCGGTCTGATATCCAGTCCGGTTAACTCCACCTCAATCTGCCGATCTCGTGACCACCGGTGAATGGCCTGCAGTGTGCCGCCACCGCCGCAGCCGAAATCGATGATGCGATACGGTCTGTGGTACCCATTCAGAAGCCGGGCAATTCCGGAAGTGGATATCTGCTCGCCACCCAGCCACCGGTTGATGATATTCAGTTCCCGCAGCGCCTGATGGATTTCCTCTGCGGTCGCATCGGACTGATCCATCAATTCTTCCCGGCGTGAACGCGTATGTTGGCTGGTATCCATTTCAGTTCGTTGTAAAGAGGGCCATTTCAACGGTGAGTCCCGGACCGAATCCGCTGGCGAAGATTTTTTCTCCCGGTGAACCATTCAACCGGTTGGAGAGGATCACCTGTAAGACGAATAAAATGGTTGCCGAGGACATATTGCCGTAGCTGGAGAGTACCTGATAAGACGGAGTCAGATTGTTGGCATCTAACCCCAGGGCATGTTCACAGGCGCTCAGGATAGCGCTGCCCCCCGGATGGATGGCCCAGTGATTTATTTCGTGCAACCGGTTCCCCGTTCGGTCCAGCATATCCCGGACCGTCTGCAGAATATCCTGCTCTATCACTTCCGGGACGGCCGGAGTAAGAGTCATCAGGAAGCCGTGTTCGGAAATATGCCAAGCCATGTCCTTCTCTCCATGGGATAAGGTCTGGGTGCCGAAATCCTCAATCGAGAGTTGAGGAGAGGGATACTCTTGCGCCAGATCGTCTGAGACCACCAGGGCGGAGGCAGCGCCGTCGGCAAACAGTGAGTTGGCCAGCAGCGAATCGACGGTGGCCTGGTGCTGAAAGTGCAAGGTGCAGAGTTCAACTGACACAATAAGCACGGCGGCATTTTGTTGGGACTGACAGATGGCATGCGCAATCTGCAGGGCGTGAAAGACCGCATAGCAGCCCATAAAATTTACAGCCAGTTTCTTTGTCCGGGGAGGAAGTTGTAGTGCACGAATCAGCTCGATCTCCAGGCCGGGCGCAGACATGCCGGTACAACTCACGGTGATCAGATGGGTGATGTTGCTGCGGTCGAACGTAAAACCGGACCGGGATCCTGCCAGGCACCCCTCTACAGACTCGACGGCCAGAGGAGGAGCATATCGATGGTACAGTTCCAACCTCCTGTTCACAGAAGGGACCGATCCGTTTCCCTCGTGGTTCGTGAACAGGATCGCCTCCGAGCCGTTATTCCTGAAGTCCGGCAGGACGGAATGCCGGGTAGTGATGCCGCTTTTTTTCATCACCACCCGCAGTTTCCGGGTGTCCGTGGCATTCAGGCCCAGGAGCTCGGGCATATAATCGGCCAGCGCTGCCTGGGATTCCGAATATTCCGGAACCGCCGAATTTATTGATATTATATTACTCATAGTACATTATAAGCCTGAAATCCGAAAAGTTGCATTGTAAAATGTAAAAAATTTGTAAAAATATTATTCCGAAATTCAGGAGTTATCCTCCCTCATCCCGGATGTGTACTTTGACATTCTGCAGGGCAGAAGATAGTTTAGCTAAGTCTGGTTAAAAAACGCTCCGAAGGAGAGCCTCTGGCACAGAGGATGCCCCAATGGGATCCCTTGCGGGACAAAGGAAAATTGATAATGCCATCCAGCGCTTTCAACAAACTCAGGTATATCTGTCCAATGTATTATTCATATAGGTTAGTAATAGCATTATATGTAAAGCTCATGTTTACAATACGCGCTCAACTTCAAGATAAAGTGCCTCACCTCAATAACAGGAGGAAAAGCATGAAAAAAATAAACAGTCTGGTCGTAATAACTCTACTGGTACTATTTGCGGGAATCGCATACGGTCAGGGAATGCGCGCGCATATGGACCGGATGCAGCAAGCCGATCCGGAGCAGTACCGGCAGCACATGATGCCCATGCGCGGCGGCGTGGGAATGATGCACGGAGGTACGATGGGCGGACAGATGATGGGTCAAATGACACCATCGGTGTATTCCGTGCTCCGGCAGGCGGATCGGTTGGATCTCAGTACGGAGCAGTTAACACAGCTTCAAAAACAAACCCTGACGCTCCGCAAAGATTTGATACAGCTGCGATCTTCAGTCCAGACCCGGAATATTGAACTGCAGGAGTATCTGCTGGCAGATGATATTAACCAGAAGAAACTGCTGCAGCTCCTCGATCAGCGGACCGAGGCTTACGCGGCAGTCCAAAGGCGCATGGCCGAAAGTTTCTTCACTGCACGGAAGGTGTTGACCGATACTCAGCGAACCGATTTACTCCCGATGTCCTCCGGTCGAATGATGGGCCAGGGCATGGTCGGCCCCGGGCCAATGCACCAGCCGATGCGGATGAATCAAAGCCGCTGAGATTTATTTCTTCGTGTAATTCGCGGACTTCGCAACTTATGTCGGGAGGGACGGGAGTGTATAGTTCCGATTAGTTCGATTATTGAACATTGAAACTCCCCTCATCTTAAATTTTTATTTTCCTGAAAAATCCTGTATACTTAGATAAGGTCTAACAGAAAAGGAGCAGACCATGTGGAATGGACCCTGGTGGCATATGTGGTGGGGATGGTTTTTCTGGCTGGTTATCATTGCAGTCGTCATCTGGGCGATTGTCACCCTGGTGAATCGCAGCAAAGAGCCGTTCTCCTCCCCACCACAGCGGGAGACGGCTCTGGATATTCTGAAAAAACGATATGCCCGTGGTGATATTTCCAGAGAAGAATTCCAGGAGAAGAAGAAGGATCTCGAGAATTAATAAGCGGTAACCGGATCGTATTCCAGCAGCAGGGTTTGTAATCAGACCATCCAGGGAAAATGATCTCCTCCTGCAGTCACGGTATATCAGATGAGGAGGGCCAGGACTTGATACATTCACAAAATACTATGCATCCGGTATCGGCTGTCGCTTAACCCCGGGAACTCCTGATTCCTCTCTCCTTTTCGGAGCATGACCGCAGATGACGCAAGAATTTCCATGACGGCCGCCCGGAGACGGCTCTGGCGGGAAAATACGAACCCTTCCTACAGTACAGGGATACACAAATCATATGATCTTCGTCGTTTTCTGGATCTTCTTTATTGTGGCGCTGATATTCATCGTCGCCGGTTTTTCGGGCGCGCCGTTTGTTCCCAGCCAGAACCAGCAGATACTGGACATGCTCGATATTGCGGATATCCGGCCCGGCGATCGGGCGACTGATCTGGGTTCCGGGGACGGCCGGGTGGTGATCGCCCTGGCACGGGCGGGATTAGATGCCCACGGTTACGAGATCAATCCGTTCCTGGTGATCTGGTCGCTGCTGCGAATGTACCGGGCCGGCGTTTGGGGATGCGGACATATCCACTGGAAGAGTTACTGGCGGACGAATCTTTCTTCGTATGATCTCATCACCATTTACGGCACCCCACCCATTATGTCTCGTTTGAAAGACAAACTGTGCCGGGAACTCCCG